>NZ_JAGTUL010000050.1:0-23442 GCF_018224605.1 Shewanella sp. M16
ATTACATCATTGGTTATTACTGTGAAGTCAGGCCACATCATTACAATGCAGGATTGAGCCCAAATGAATCAGAGCGACGATTTTGGGAAGATTCTAAAGCTGTGGCCAAATTTAGTTGACCACTACAGACAATGGCTTGTGTGACTCTTGCTAAAAATCACCATTTTTCAGTTTGATAGCACAATTTAGCCCATCATTATCGATTTGAATCCTACCTTGCCAGCCTTTTAGTTGCTAAGTGATTTTTCGTTACTTAAAGGCAAGCCTAAGTGAATTATGTTGTTGTTTTATAGTGGGTGGGTATTTATTTCCGATTTATTTCCCTCTTCTAAATAGTAATGCTTCATTTGGTTGCAAATTGACCAACACTCGATATCACCAGTCGGAATCGGCATAACAGGGACATGAATCAATTCTGATTCATCTTAAGGGAAAAAATCGCCCCAGAACAGCTGCAAACGGGGCGATAGGGCGGGTTTTAGCGGATGGCTCTTATCAGTCTGGTACAGAGTGATTAACGGTGGATTTAGGGCTAAAATTTTCAGAAATCATAACATTTCCTATGAAGCGGTCTAGTTCAGCACAATTTTTTCGCGCGTTGGGCAAATTTAGCCAATATACAAAATCAGTCGATCAAAGATTTTTGAATGCAGCAGCAAAATCTAGCCTTTCACGAATATCAACGTCATAACCAGACTCTTGCCATGAAGAAATAGAAGACGATAAACTTTGAACGTTTGTTTTATAATGACCAGTGTCATTATTTATCCAAACCTTTTTGTCTCCACTTAATTTTCCTGTACCTGCTGTTATAATCCTCCCACCACCAGAGGCTACCGAGTGCTTTAACGCTGGACTAATAATAGATAATCCTTTGCTATTAACTATCCATTTAAACTCTTTACCTGACTCGATCAACTTATGAAAACCTTCTGTACCCTGCGAATATGGCCCTAAACCTTTTAAGTAATCAGAACTAATCGCCTTTAAATTTGACTCATCAACTTCTGCGGGGAATGAATTAGGCATGCCATTATCAAACCCTCCAGACCTAAAGTTTGGAAATAATGGTAGTTTTCCTGCCATAGAATTCATGATTTTTTTTACTGAAAAACTTTTTTGATTAACTCTTTCTTCATTTACCTGAAAGAAGGTTGCGTTAAGAGATGCTGACGTAACGGGACCTGGCATAATAAAACCTCAAAGTATTCAATTATTAACAAAGCATCATTACCGTTCTTTCAGCCAAATCCTTCAAGAGAATAATTATGAAATATTCTGTCTGTTCTAATCCAATCGGAAATATATAGTTGATACTAGATCATGAGATCATCGTAACCATTGATAGGTTGGCTCTCAATACCTGCAGAGCTATCTCGTTCATCGAAAAATAATAATAATTCTCGAATAAGTTCCATATCACGCGGCTTTGTTTCCTAATAGTGAAATCCAATGTTTGTCGGGTTTAAATCAAAATAATATTCTGATTACAGATAAACGACTGACGATGAAACAAGGGTTTTAAGCGCATACTGGCGATCAGGAAGCACTCTGTTGTTATTTGTGCTTTTAGAAACAAAGCCATATCACGCTTCAAATCATCCTAGTTTTATGATTGTAGACAGCTCAACAGGTATCAGTTGTCCCATACCAATAAAAGTCGACACTTTGTACCGTTACAAATAATTGGTCAACCTAGCAGAACTAAACAGCGCGATAAGCAGGGCAAAAGTGCATTAGCTCACAACGAACGCAAAAGGTTAGCTTCTGCGTATGAACCAGACTAGGTAAGTCTGATTCACTGTAACGATTTTTGAAATCCCTCATGGGCACGTCATACTTTTTGGTATTCATTACTTTATGTATCTCAAACTATCAGGCTAAGCAAGAGCTAGCATTCTAGCCGTAGCAAGATTTGGGGCCAAAGTTAGCCAATTCACAGCAACGCTCGCGTATACGGAAACAGCATACAACGTAGTACGCCATGATTAAGGATTTAAACCAGCTTGCAGGGCTAGGAGTAACTCATTGCAAAGTTAAATAATTAACAACTTTAGGGGCATTCGATTAGGGAAACAAATCTGATCACGCTCACAAAAATCGATCTTTTTCCTGATCAATTTTTGATCGCACTTGGGAGGTGGAAAAGTGAGCACTATATTAAAGAAAAGACGTAATCACACGAAATGGAATTCTGATGGCCCAAATGATTTTAAAGTTCCAAGACAAGCATGAGTTGATTTTACATCCCGCAGCGAGAAATGCATTCGATGTAATGCAATCATTCCCAGGATTATGTAATCAATGTGCTCTACCTGAAAAGATCAGGTCTGAATTTGCCTCCCAAACAATATATTGTTTGGAGCACATAGATTCGAGAGTAAAAAGCAATAAGGCAAAACATCGCGGCAGAATATTTCAGTTTTATAGTCCTATTTGGGCAGCAAATTTTTGGGATAACGGACGTCCACCAGAAGGTACTTTGCTGATTTACGAAGCAAATATTCAAGACCAATTGACGCCTGAAATAATTGAGAAAAAAGCGTGGTTGTCACTATTCCAACTGCTCAGTTTATCCATCAATTCTAAAAATATTGCAGCTTTTATTGATGCCTGGCGCCAAGGACTGCCAGAGCAGTTTTCACGCGAACTCTTTGAGAGAAATACACTACCTGACCAGCTATTTTGTGATTTGCTTTCCATCTCGAGAGGCACTCTGGTTCAGCAGCGGCAACGCCTGTCTCCTAAATGTCCAACATCTGATTCTGTCGATATTGTCTCCGAATTAACAATGCCATGGGAGCCCAAATAATGAATCCTCCGGCACGCAACATCAGCAAAAAATTAAAGGAATTATTAAACAAATGGCTTGTGCCAGAGCATTTAAATCCAGAGCTCAAGCAAACTCTGTTAATGCAACTCGCCTACAGTATTCAAGCCTTTCCAGCAGGCTATTGGGAACAATTTGAACTGATGCATAGGTTAGTAAAGGTTCTGATAACAAAAACGTCTTCAGGCCCAGTGAGCAACACTGAAATATTTGGAATTTTAAAGAAAAATAAGCATCTTACATCATATCCATTTGCTGCCACCATTTGTGCAGTGTTACCACCCAATGTAACACCACAATGGATAACAAAATACACGGCATACCAATCTATCGTTCTCATCGCTTGCTTCATTCGCTATACCCACAATCAACAAATCGCAGCCTCCGGAAATGAAAATGCATTACGAGAGTTACGTCTGGTCGCGATGGACCCTAGGCATCGAAAGCTATTGGATATATTGCCAGAATTGGATGAAACATCATCAATTGAACTACTGGTATCTGCACTTAAAGAACTACGTAAGCATAAGTATCCTGCCCTGCAAGAATACGGAATTGGTTACTTAGATTTAGTGCTTAAAGATGCGCTATCTTGGACCGAAAGACGGCGAAGAAAAATTAGAATCCCTCCTACCTCAGATTCTGACACCCTCATCGAACTCAATCCCATTGATGCATTTGAAGACGCTGATCTAGAGGTTAAAGAACTGTGTGTCATCTCCCCAAAACCGACGACTGCACAAGAACGTGATGAGGCTATATCGGTAACAGCAGGACGAACATTTCGTATTGATGATAGTCCCTTAACGCATAATCAAAAAACAAACCTTTCTCCATCATCAAGAGCAGTCCGTGCTATACAGCATCAATGTCTAAGCGAAAAACTCAGCATTATGCAGTTATCTTTAAGCTGCAGTTACAATCAACTTACCGAATGGGATATACGTCAACTCATTCGCTTCACGACTGATGGAGTAAAAAATGGAGCAGACCCCGAAAGCTGCTCAGCCCTACTTCTGTGCCTTCTATGCGGTCGAGATCCTATTTCACTAGTACAATCTTCAAATGCATTTTTTCTAAAACACTACAAAAATCACCCTTGCCTGTATCTAAGCTACTCTGTGCCAGCAAGCAAACAAGATGGAAGACTAGAAAAGTGCTTGAAAAATATAACAAATCGTTTGGTACTACCTCTCCCTAAAATATTACAAGGTCAGCTTACTCAAAACGTGGGCACGGAATACTTAAAGTCAGTCATTCATAACATTAACGAGCGACATCGATGCCGTTTAAGTCTTGGAAGAATTACCCGATTTATGGAGCACTGGTATCTCAATAACGGGCTAGATAGAGCCGAAGTTGGACTGATAAAAGGGCGAGCCCCCCGAAACCAGCCTGCGTTGAGTTATTCAAATTTCGATGCAGATAAACTGATTGAAAACTATCGCGCTTACGTGATTTCAATATTCAACATGGCTGAGATCGACCCACAACTCCCCGTAGCTAAGCCCATCAAGAAGCAACTAGGCAGCGCATTACATCTCCCTCCCCAGACTTTGCACAATTTTTTCCGCATACTGAGAAGTCAAATTCCTCACCCGCGAAAGCATTCTTTGGAAGAACTCGCGACACTACATAATTACTATGCCTGCTACGTATGGGCTCTACTGGCTTTTGCAACAGGTCATCGCGATGTTAACGCGCCGATGGGACAGCGTACAGATTTCAACAGCCATAACAACACCTGGTGGATAAGCGATAAAGAAAACCGTCATGGAGTATCAGCTAGAACACTGATACTCCCAAAGACTGCAGTGAAGCAACTTGAACACTATCTACAACATCTTCAAGAGTTGAAAAAACGCAGTCAGCTCATCGTAGAAGATATTTTCAATCGTGCAGACGAGGCGATTACTGGTAGCGGAAATCTTCTATTTTTTATAAAGCATCAAGAACAGGACAACATCCCCAAAATTACGCAAGAACTCACGCCTGCTAGAGTAAAAGCATTTCTTGGCGACCAGTTACCTTGGCCTGCCAATTGGGGGAGACATCACATGCGCAGCGAATTAAAGCGTATCGGTGTTGCTCCGGAAGAAATTGATGGTTGGATGGGACATGAAGATATCGGAGAAGAGTCAATGGGTCGTCATAGCATGCTATCAACTCAATACCTCAACCGCATCGCTCAGCATATCGAATCGCTACTGAACACTCATGAAATTACGGTGGTTGATGCATGGAAAACCCACTGATTCTCCCAACTGAAAAAAAATCCCTAGTACGGCTATTGGGGCATCAATCGAGAACCGCTGCTCGGCAAAGAAGTCATATAAATATAATAAAACAAGCTCTGGCGGTGCTTGAACAACATCTACCTGAACTGTTTGAAACACAACCGAAATCCGATCGATTTTCGGCAGTTTGGCCACAGGTTGACTCTGATCTGCGAAAGGTCCTCAAATCGGAAACAGCATACCGCCGAGGATATTCTTTTATCTGCAGACAATTAGAAACGGGTAACCGACAAGGACTTTGGCAGATC
Source organism: Shewanella sp. M16 (assembly GCF_018224605.1). Taxonomy (NCBI): domain Bacteria; kingdom Pseudomonadati; phylum Pseudomonadota; class Gammaproteobacteria; order Alteromonadales; family Shewanellaceae; genus Shewanella; species Shewanella sp. M16. The sequence goes on from NZ_JAGTUL010000050.1 coordinate 5,376, forward strand.
AATCCACCTTCAGACTATCTCACCCTTCGTAGGGTTCGACCGCTGAGAAGTTTGACCTGGCAGCACAATACTTCTGATTTCGCTTCAAAAATTCACGGTTTACTGGGCAATCTTGATAAAACATCCGATCCCCAGCAATGTTTTGCCAGATTGCTGATGAGTTGTATTTGCTATGGAGGCCTGAACCGACCTGCACTATGGCCTGCTCTGGCTAAAGCATTAACCGATGATAAACCATTAAATGGCAACAAGGACCTTTGCTGGCTAACGTTGAGGCCAAATCATGGGAAGGACTTCGCCAGTAATCTCTACACCGATCACGACGGCATGGGCCCCAATGAAGCTCAAGTGGAAGTTCAGTTCTTCCCCGACCCGATAAGCCTCGGACTAATAAAGCCGTTTTTAAACAGCCGAACAAAAAGTTGGCGCCCACCAAAATCAATCAAACAATGTTTAGAGATAATTAAGTCTGAACTTAAACTCAATCTTCCAATAAAACAATTTCAGCAAGGTGGGATTTGTTTTGCAGAAGCTCAACCTGATGTCGAGCTACCACAAGTGTTGGTAGAGTATTCGTTGGGACGTCAAAAAAGCGCATCTCTACCTAGTGCTTACTGGTTCAGATTGTTGAAAGGCACAACCGGATCCTGCAATGTAAAAAGCTTTGCCCAATTCAAGCAATGGTATGATCTAATACAAACAGACCGTTCAGTAACATCGTCATCACGCAGTTCTAAGCTAGGTAACCAATACCTGCTGAGTCAAATAAGAGAATTACTTAAGCAGAATAATGTAAATGCCCAAGGAAAGAACCAAGTTGTTCGTCATTTGCGGGATCTAACACAAGCAAGCCTCCGCCCAAACGAAGAGATCCTTCTTCAATGGCTAATTCACCACCTGAATACTGAGAAAAATGCAGTATCAACAGCTAATAGGTACTTTGGAGCAATTGGAGGCCACTGGTTGGCTGCGACCGCAGGCGTTGACCTACACTGCTTGAGTAGTGATGACTTTATCTATATTTATCAAGAAATTATGAATCGCACATACAGTCAGCGGGAACAGCACTATAAGGCCGGTCGATTTGAGAACCTACACTCATTCGCACAACAGAAATTTGATCTCCCTCCTCTTAATCAGCCGCTAAGCGAAGGGAGCAATATTACTCCCCATGTGAGTGCCGCCATTGTTGATGAGGCACTGTTTTCAGCCCTGCTGCGTCAAATTGATTATTTAGAAGACTTAGACCATGCAGCCAAACGGATATTAAAGTGCTTTCTCATCATTGCTTATCGAACTGGTCTCAGACCAGGAGAAGTCGCCAAACTGCGTCTAAAAGACATCGAGCCCTCTTCTGTCGGCTGGCTATTTGTTCGTGAAAGTCGCCACGGACATAACAAAACCGACTCAGCGCTTCGAAAAGTGCCTTTATTGCCTTTACTGACTGACAACGAAAAGCTTTTGGTGGAAAGCCATCTTAGTGAACGTCTTTTGGCTTGCCATAACCACTATGCCGAATTGCTCATTCACGCAGATGGAAATCCCTTTGAAGTGTTAAACACTCGTCAAATATCCTTGATGATGAAAGAGATATTGTCTCAATTAACCGGCGGTATTTATTATCGACTGTATCATCTACGCCATACGGCATTGTCCAGACTTCAGCTTCTTGCCCATGATGACCTGATCGGCTTGCCAGAAGTAGTGAAGGCTATGCTGCCGTACACCCCCTCGCAACGGAAGATAATACGTAAATTGATATTTGGTGAAGGACGGTTACGTGACAGATATTCTGCGCTGGCTGTGTTTGCAGGCCATAGCAGCCCAAACACAACATTCAGAAGCTACTTACATTTCACCGACATACTACTGGGAAGCCATTTGGCGGTAAATGCCCAAGAAATACCTGCTGGCACCGCGAAAGTGGTACTTGGAGTACGCCCTTATCGTTATAGAGTGATGCAAAAATCAGGAAACATAACCCCTGTATGTTTACTGCCATTCTTTAGAAAACGGCTCTCACCTTTTATGAGCCCAGTGAACAGCATTCGTCAAAGTACAGTCCTTCAGAACAACGAGGTTGAAAAAAGCAGTCACTACATTCAGGCCTTGGCTATACTCAGGAGGATTGAGCTTGGTCATGACTATCAAGAAGTCGCACTTCATTATCGCCTCCCCCTTGAACAGGTCAAACGCTGGCTTGATGCTGCAACTGCACTTCGGATGTTAAAAACACCACAAGACATTGACCGATTATTTTCAAAAAAACGTTGCTATACACTGCTACCCGCAGAACCTACTGACATTGCTGATCGAAAGGATATTTATTCAGCGTTACAAGCATGTAGCAAGCTCAAGTCGAGCAAAGAAGGAAAAGTCGAATTACGATGGGCTATTCAGTATTGTCTGACGCATACAACCAGCAGCCACACGTCGATCTTCTTTGATAAAGCGACAGAGTTTCAGCGATTTATGGCGTTGGTAAGCCAACTCTTTACCTGGAAGCGCTGGCATCTTAAACTGCGTTATCAATATGGCAAAACATATAATCAGTGGCGATGTCACCCCGATATCGAAATAACTCGCGACACGTTACAGAAAATAAACGAATATCCAGAAGGAGCTGGAAGATTATTTTTACGTCATACCAATGAACAAAAACACATCAAAAGCAACGGTGGCAAAGCAATAAGCCAATATTCTTCCCCGGCATTGCAAACCGTATTCCACCGGCTGGCGATCATCCTATTCAAAGCGGAACAAATAAGGCAATGGGAGCAGAAATAATGCCCCCACGCCTCACCCAAGCCGCTTATACCATTGATCGTTCATGGCGGAATGTGCATACCAATGATGGGGAGGCACGTCTGCAAAAGCGGTGCGCCAATGACATACTTCCATGGATAGATTGTCACATAGTCTCACCATAGAGGCTGGAAGATAAGCCTCTGAGCGGCGCCCTACCTTGACCGAAAAGCAACTACTCAAGGCCTCAAAAACCTTGGGGGAACTACGATGCAATGCCTCCAATGGTCCAGCCAACACCATAAAATTGTAAGACTCGTGAGAACCCGCAATGCCATCCCGAGTATCTGCATTGTAAAAAAGGTGAATTTTACCTATGTCATGCAAAAGACCCCCAATGAAAGCCACACATACACTCAAGGGCCCTACATTATAACGCCAACAAAGCATAGCCGCTGTCACCGCCACCTCATGACTATGCTCCAGTAATCCACAAGAATGATTATGATGGTGACTACGACTCGCTCTGCCGGTAAAAAACTGCCCCATCAACTCATTGTTGAGTAACACTGCTAAGTAAAAACGTCTCAATGCCTCATCATGGATAAGCCCCAAAATCCCCCAGATATCGATAATGATCGACTCACAACCTGCTGGTACGAGTTTAAAATGATGATGCACAACAGCTTTATCAGTGACCTCAGGAATACTCAAAGTTATTTTTACCCGTTGCAAATCATCACAATGATTCCATTGAACCATCACTAGTTGCCCGTCAGGTTCTACACCTTCCATAACATTAGGGGATAGTTCAAGAGTATAACACTCTCTTAAGCAGCTAAATTGCCACAACTCTACCTGTTCTCTGCGCTCAATCAGATGAACCCAGGCCAAGTCATCTGCATTATTTGTTCGGGATCTGATATTCATTTTGACGACTCCCCTTTGGGTCCATTGCCAATCAACCGTTCAAATGCTGCACCGTCTTGCCCCAATAAATTAGGTACATAGCGCGAGTAAACCCTAAATAACATACCAGTATTGGCGTGCCCTAACTGTCGAGCAATCCATTCCGGACTCTCTCCAGCAGCGAGCCAAAGGGTTGCTGCTGTATGTCTTGTCTGATAAGGATTTCGCTTTTCGAACCCCAAACTTTCCAGCAGTGGATACCAAACGCGTTTGGTGACATTGTGATGACTCAGTGCGTCACCACGCCGGTTACAAAAAACGAAGTTGCTCTGAGTCTCGGTTTGCTCACGTTGGGTCTGAAGTGCTTCATATACAGGCTGGTTCATTGCAATAGCTCGGCATGAACCAGACGTTTTAGTTGGGCCAAGGCTGCCACGAACCAGTGACTGGCGGATGTGGATCAGTCTGTTTGTAAAATCAATATGCTCCCAGGTCAGGCCATCGATTTCCCCTGTTCTCATCCCCGTGAAGAACCTAACGAGGTAGTAAGTACGGAAATCTGTTCTTACATTCTCTACAATTCTGTATACCTCGTTGAGAGAAAATGGCTGAATGTCACTTCTCGGCATCGGTAACGCCTTGATATTTCGCCACGGGCTCTGAAATTCAAAACGTTCAGCAGCCTCATTCAGGATCAATCGCAAATATGTCATGATATGGTTGATGCGAGAGGTTGATAAAATTTTTAAGGTGACCACATCCGGTTCGCACAGCCTCGTGCGAAAGCCAAGAATGTCAGTCTTACTAATAGTGGCAATCATACTATCCCCCATTGCAGGTAACAGATGACACCTCAAGATACCTTCAACGGTCTCAATTTGACTGACTCGCCACTCAACTCTCTTTTCAACTAACCAAAGGTTGGCGAAAGTGCCAAACAGCATCCGTCCTCCCGAAGCTTTAAGTTGGCTAACTTTGGCAAGTTGTCTGAAATACTCAACTTTAGGACTATCAGGGAAATGATGCCCATATCGTACTTCAACATGGGCTTGTTTTCCCTCAAGCGTGTCCCACTTTGGCGCTATTAAACCAGCAGCTGCAGGTCTCACCTTTACCGTATAAGAATGATATTGATACTGTCCTGCAGGCCAATATGTATTTCTCTTATAGGCGCCAAGATCATCTGCCAAGTGAAATTCACTCACTACCTTTTCGTTTTTCAGATATGCCTTTGGTTTATTCTGTCCACGCGCCTTCCAACGGAAATACATTTCTTCACGCCTCACAATGGCGTCGCTACGAATCACACTTATCGATGTCTCAACATCTCTTCCATTTTCCACATTTTTGTAATGTGATATCCCTGTTGTTTGATATTCCGCATTTTCAATTGAGTACTCCGTTATTTGCCCGGTCTGAGGATGACGATGCTTCAATAACACGCTACCAGAAGGCATCGCTCCTGAAGCATAGTCCCGGGCATGGATTAACTCGTGCCCCAAAGCGACAGCCTGATCAAAAGGCTGGTTAGTTCCAGGTATATTGACAACTTCCTTCGTAGAAAAGAAAATGGTATTCGACACTCCTTTGCCATCAAATTGTCTTTGCAAGACTAATGATGCTTTTTTTTCATCAGGAAAAGTAGAAGGTACAGTCTCAAATAAGCACCCTGCACTTTCTGGCTCTCTTATCACGGTAACAATATTCACCTTTGTAATATCCACACCTTGAATATGCTCAATAAGAGGCTCAACGGCGTCTTCCGGTCCGTTGACTGGTGTATATGTGGCGATTTGGCGTAATACCTCTCGTCCAGTTGGTGACAGGTAAAGCTTTTGAATCAGTGACTTCACATCTGCGAGATAGGCATCATCTTTTGTTTGAACATAAAGATTCGTTGAAACTCGATACAAATTGCCGAGCTGCTGAGAGTTGTAGCCATGAATGATTTTTACACCATCTGGAACGGCATAAAACTGCCCCATCTCACCACTTCCACCGGCAAAAGCGATCCCAATCAATGTCGAGAACACAAGGATAACGAGCAACACTTTTCTTAGTATTTTCATCTCATTAGCCCTCAATCATAATGTATAGTTCGATAAGCTCTTCTAATTCTTGGATTAGAGCCTCCTTGATGTGCGGAAGCATAGCCATGTCGTTTGCTTTAATGACATAACCAAGCTGCGCAATAGCTGAATCTAAGTTGCCTTGAGAGAGAGCACTCCCGACAACGGATAAGTCTCGCCACATGGTATGTTGCTCTAGCACAGCAATTTGTTGAATAAGAGACTGCCGATGCGTGGGGTTTAGATAATACCTATGCATAATCGATAAAGTGCTATTAAACAATTGAGGTGAATTGCCACTTGCAGGTAGTACATTCACTTCTGATTGTTGGTGCTGAGCAATTTGAGCGAACAATGCCAGATCACCAAGCAAATAATGCAGTTCGTTGGCGGTATTGACCTCTTCCACTTTTTGCATGATTTGGTCCACTGCAAGTTCTAAGTTTACTTGCATAGTGCTCGCGGTTGATGTCTCGATGACCAGCTCAAAAGTATCCGCCATGATTGGTGAGTAAAAACGAAGATTCTTCGCCGAATAAACACTTGGATAAGGAATTGAGTAAGTAATATCACGAAGATAAGCTGTAGCAATAGCTTGCTCAAAAACAGGCTGTATAAATACACTGAAGATTTCATACTGCTTAATAGTACTAAGAAAGTCTCCAGAAGGTTGCTGTGTTTTAAGCAACTCATACCAACGACTTAACTGATACCAATTTGTCCTTTGTTCTGAATCGGAAGCATCAAACCCCTTACTATTTAAATACTGTGTCAAGGTTATTTGGTACGGAAGTACTGATATCGTTGATAACTGCGACATCAACATTTTAAACTTTTTATTTGCTATTTGACCAAATACATAAGCGTGAGCAACATTACGTAACCTCGAACGAAGTAATCCTGGCTCCCACCCTTGGTTAATTCTCTGATCGACATAGGAATCTACGTCGAAGCTTAAGTCTTTGTTAATGACCGCCACAAGCTCTTTATCCTTAGAGACATGATAGATATCATAAAGTGACCCAGAGTCTTTACAGGCATCTATGGAAGCTTGGATTCCGCCAGAATAAACCGATGGAACTCCCCAACATTGCCGAGCAGGTTTAACCTCAAATGTAACCGTATCCAACTGCTCTTCAGACAAATAGTCAACATTCCAATTCGCTTTTGCATACTCCCGTAATCCACTCATGCGCGCTTTTTCTTCCAATAAACGACGATTCATACCTGTATATTGATATATGAGAGGAATGTGGTGTTTGGCACGTTCCATTACCGCATTGACAAACAAACTCCGATGCCTTTGCAAATTATTCGTTGCAGTTTGAACTAATGATTGTTTAGCTTCATGTATCTTTAGACTCAACTGGCTTAGCTCTACAGAGGAAAGTTGCTGTATGATCGACTGAATTCGCTCTTGCCCCTGTGATTTTACACAGTTCAGCAAATTTGCAGACTCTTGAAGCTCGTCAAAGCAAAGTGGTCGATTTAGATTTGATTGCTCAGAGATATGACCATAAACTTTGAGATATTCAAGGTCTATCCTTGCCATTTGCCGAGCAAGCTGACGATCGTAAGCCGATGCAATACGACGATATTCAGTATCCGCTGCAAGCAATAGATGGTCGCTGTACATAGATATAGCCAACCTCACGTACTTATCGTATTTATTAATCAGCATAATCGCATCCTCTTTTTTATGATGAAATCGGTCGAAGTCTGCATAGTGATTATTGAAGACGTAATGGGTTTGAGATTCAAACTCAGCTATTTTCTCTTTCGCGGCGAAATATTTTATATCATTAGACAACATATTAAGTTCGTCGCCGATCAATGGAACAATCGAAAAGACAGAAGCGGCCTTGTCTAATGTTGAGGAAGATTCTTGAGAGAAAGTGGACGCCATGTTTTCAGCCCATGCACCCACAGCAAAAGCATCACCAACAGGGCCAATCACCTCTAATGTTGAACTACCGGCGTGACCCAAACGATTTAATAAAGCCGGACCACTTAAAGTACTTACAGCCGTCACAGGGACTGCTTTTAGCGCCTCTTCTGTAGATGGCCATGCCTCAGAAAATAACCGTTGATGAAAAGAATGTTCTAATTCTCCAAGTGTGGAGCCAAACTGGGCTTCTGAAAAAAATTGTTGATGATACTGTGCCTCTAGACGCACATCATTCAAGTCGTTCAAACTTTGAGTATCTGACGTTCCGTCGATAAAACATAATGATGACGCAACGGGACTGAATATAAACAGGCACATAAAGCTTGGTATTAATTTAACATTCATTAGGTTAAATACTTCCTAAGTTAGTGAGAAATTGAACAACATGGTCAGACACATAAGCAAATTCTTTAACTGATTAATCCAGCTTATTCAGCGTATCTCTACTTGCCGAAGTCAACTTCATCAGCTGTGAGGTCATTGAGTCCTTGATGGTCACGCTCAACATTATAAAACACCATGTAGTTGTTATATATCGTGGAATAATCGTCCCCCACTGAGAAAGAACAATACATTACGTTAGATGGAATCCGTGAATAACTAAATGCTTAAAGCTCACTATGATACATCTATAGAAATCAAAACTTTGACATTGATAGCGCCAAAAATATAAAAAGCAACTAATTGCCTATTCATACATGACACATGTTCACGTTTTAAAGGACGAAGAGTAAAGTAACCACGGATCCTGATAGTTAGAGGGAAAGTTCACTCGTAATACTAAACGGGGCTTTGTGGATCTCAATGTAACTAAAACAGTTGCGCCTGTCGCTAGCAGACTCCAGTTTAAAAATGATTGTTATGGTCAGATAGGCGACACTTGCTATCAAGTACCGCCCTTTTAATAACCGTACGTGCAACCTTCATATCATACGGCTCAAGCCTCCACTAAGGCGTGTTCTGTTATCCAGATCCCTTCATCGAGACATCGTTGAACCAAGAGTTATTGCCTTCCTTTGCCCGTTTCCGCCTACCTAAGTAAGCCCAGCAAGCGTGAACAACATAAGAGTAGGAAATATTATTCCGCCTTGTGGTGTTCCTTATACACTCTTATAGCACAATCCTTTATCAACATAACCACACCCAAGCCATTATTTCAGCGTTTAGATTATCTAGAAACCTTGTTAGCAGAGAACCAAACGGATTAAGCTCTAATTCAAATATCATCAGAGTATTTCATTATTTTCATGATGATTATCTGTCTAATAAGCCTGATAGTAGTAATGCTGACAGGCAGATAACCCATAGGAGATATTCAGATGCCATTTCGTATAGTTCAGGGAACAATATTTGTGCCACTCAACGCTAAGACTCAAAACCCTACAATAGAAATAAAACAGATTCTGCGATTATCAACATTATCTAGCCCCCCATACCCACTACAAAATTATAAGCTCAAAACTAACACTAATAGTGCTGAGCTTGTATCTATATCGGTACAGGATGTCACTGATGGGCAAGCGCAAGCATTACTCCCCATTTCCTTATTTGAAGTAGCGTTACATCATCACCAAGAACGCCAACAAATGTTAGTAACAGCAGTCCTCAGTCATGCACAAGCATCACTCGATCATATTAAACGTTTGGTCGTGATCGGGGATAGCTTATCAGATTCAGAAGGTCGAATGAAATCGAAAACATTTGGCTTAATGCTTTCATCTAAACAATATCACGATGGCCGATTTACCAATGGTTTTGTGTGGCCCGATTTTATCTCTTCACAGGCCTATTTAAATAAAGAGTTAGTAAATTACGCAGAAGGAGGCGCCGTGGCAGCTAAATATTCCAAGTTAAACCCCGTCTTCTGGTTTATTTCCAACATGGAATGTCAAATTAAAAAACATGATTTTAAATCCGATGATTTAGTCATACTCTCACTAGGTTGTAATGACTATATGACATTTGAAAAAAAAGATACTCAGAAAGTAGTGCAGTGTTACGAAAAACAAATCACTAAATTGATAGAAAATAAAGAAATAAAAAACATTCTCGTGACTGGCATTCCAGACTTATCGAAGACAGCCTATGCCAAAAAACAAGATGAAGCATATCGTACAACTAATAGCTCACTCTCCCATGAGCATAATATGAGCCTAAGTCATAAAGTTTTAGAAATAGCAGAACGGTATAAATCCAAAAGTGTAAACATACAGTTTTTTGATTTCAACAATCAATTCATTGAATTAATAGATAAAGCAGATAAAGCAGGTTATGACACTAGCACAGCAAATAATGTGGGTTATGTAGACATGTTCGGTTCAAGTAAACGATTCGATCCAGCACACAGACATGTGTTCCATGATGAAGTACACCCTAGCCAAGAGGTGCATCAGATGCTAGCATCGCGAATGAGCGATTATATTATCGAGAAGTTTGCTAAAGTCGCCAATACCAAATGGTCATAGATCCCGAGGCAGGACTACATGCTGAAACACCCTTTAAGTAAGGGAGTGACAGTGTTATCTTCAATAGTTTAGCCCTCGGTATATAAATACAAAAGCACAAGGTATTTTAGAATACTCTTGTGCCTTTGATAATAGGTCTCATCCCGCAGGACAAACTTTCAATCTGTATTAACAACTGCAGAATGAATACCTTTATGATACCATATGATCAGTTAAATTTATTAACTTGCTCAATAGAAACATAAAACTGGTCATCCACTTTAACTAAGGTTCCTGTTGCTATCAGTTCATTACCGCTTTTCAATAACACTTCGGATTGGACGAAGTCGTTTACCGGTTTAATTTGACTCGTTTGCAAACGATTAAGCTCATCTAATGTCATAGTGCAATTAGCAATAACAACATCTATTGATATACGCATAGATTAGCGGACCTGAGCAAAAGAAACAATTGAACGATGGGTGTCACGCAACTCTTCTTGAGCAGAGGAAATTAGAGTCATAGTATTTTTAAACTCTTGCTGCGTAGTATCTAAACCAGCTTGTATTTTGCTACAATATGCCGTCATTGAAGTATTTATTGCTTGTAGTTGATCATAAGAAACATTCTTTGATTGCCAGTTTGTACCAAGAATACTGTCCATATCAATTTTTGTAGCAGGGGTTGTACTTGCATCGATAACGAGATCTTTCATCTGTGCCAAGTATGTTGCAGCATTACCATCATTTAATTTAACGCTTTGGGTGTCTGAAGGCTTAGTAGATGGCAGTCTATCGTCCATAACTAATGCGAATAGACGGCTAAGTTCGGCAATAGATTTTGATTTAAGATCAATATCTGCAGCTTTATTCTTAGCGACTATAGTTTGATCATTAATATATTTGTTCAACAATTTAGCAATCAAAGCAAGAGGATCTTTCATACCTGGTGAAAATAAACCACTCCTAGATGGGCCAACAGATGACTTTAATATTTCAGCTGCGATGGGATTCCGACTCAATGCTAATTCGAACGCCTTAGCCTCTGATTCTGGCGCCGACACAATACTCGCCATAGGTTTAATTTGAATATCTAGCATTTTAACTTTCCTATTATTGTTGAATAAAATAAACGCGTATTTGATCACTTTCTTTAAAAACAACCTTGTCACGTGAGATAGACTGAATCACACCTAGACGCGGCACATTACTGCCAACCCAATAACGGTACTTAGCGTCATATAAATACCCTCTCGATGTCGATGAATAGAAAATCGAATAAGGGAAATTGGTGCTGTCTATAACTTGATTGCTATCATTTCGTGCTGAAATCAATGGAATGATCTCCTGTAAGCCGTTGGCCCGCAGCACTATTACAGCTTTAGTGATATCACTGACCAACCAGGCGCCATTCAGCTTACTAAACGACAATCCATATTCACCTAAAACCGCCATGACTCGATTATCTGCTTCAAAGGTCTCAACTTGGATCTGATCATGATCCGTATTTTCTATGACCTTGTTAGTGAGAGGCTTTTTCGAGTAACTTGATACCACTTCCACCACAGGTTGGGAGAGCCGCTGGAAGTTAGTTCCCTTCATTATGTCCGCATTTGCTTGCCAAGCCTGAGGCAAAGCGGCAAATGCAGAAACATTGGACACCTTAAGCTTGCCCTGCTTAATATAACTGCCATTAAGCAGGGTAAATCGTTCAGCCATCAGCGCATCTTCATTAGCTTGATATGCCATCAAGGTCCCTACGCCTAATCCAATATTCAGCAGCAAGGTCAACATAATAACTGCGCGGTATTTCCGAGTGTGATAACTCAACCATAGTGGGTTACGCTTGCCCTGTGGGTAGACAAAAAAGTCTATACCTCGAAGGCGATAGATTTTCCCTGCTCGCAGTTTTTTCGACTTGTCGCCTTTTTTTATGCCGCTAATAACTACATGGTTCCCTTCATTAAAAAACACCCAACGTATGCTTGCGGGTAACGCTTCTGGAAAATATAGAGTATCAGAATCCAGATCTTCATTTGATCCTGTAATGACCAGCTTTGGCTCTATGGGCAGTGTGACACCGTTCAAATGTCCTTCAACAAATTCAATTAGCCACATACAATTTCAACTCTTGTCTCAATGTATTAGCGCTGACCACAGTGTCGCTCAATGTTTTTAATAAGCCTTGTGGGTGATCCGGCAGAGGCATACCCCGCACATAGAAATAGCCATCCGACTTAAATTTTGCTATGTACCCACCCGATGTCAGTGAAAAATCGGCATTTATACTCAAAGCGGCATCAGAGGGGAAACACTCAATATCGAGTGCAACCATAATCAAAATGGTATTTGTGAGGCCGACGCGAACACCATCCTCAATGCGACAGTTCACCTCACCAAAACGACACAATAATGCTTGGTGTTCATCTAGCGATAGGGATGAACCTTGTACTAAATGGGTAAACTCCATCATTAAAAGGGTAAATTTCTTATTTTTCATCGTAATTAAACTTCATCTCAATCATAAAACGGCGCTGAGTGATGCGCTGCTCGGCTGTCGGCAGACCATTTTCAACACTGCCTCGTAACAAGATGGGCATATCTCCCATACCTTCAGTTCGTAAAAAGCATTTCACGCTATTAGCCCGAGCATCCGCCAAACGTCGATTAGTCGCATAGTCACCCGATGAATCGGCAATACCATAAATCAATATACTTTCTACTGGCTTTCCACGCAGATTTTCAATCATGTGCACCAACATATTCTTTCCCTCTTGCGTGAGCACAGACTCGTTCACTAGAAATAACCCCTGAAACACTAAACGCAGATGTTTCGGCTGAGTACGACAATTATCAAATCTCTTATCTGATGCACAGGACGTGCTATTATCTAATATCCAAGACTCTCCATCATCCGATATCCAAGCTTCGCCGTAAGCCGAATTCAAAATATCTCCGGTCATGGATTGTCGTCCATCCGTGGCTGCGGCCGTCGAGCTTCCCTGTCCGGCCAATGTATTTTCGAATATGGCATCGACCAGATTTGAATAGCGACTATAATCAGCGTCACAATCTTTTACCTCGCTTAGAGAATAGGTATGTAGATTCGCTAAATAATATCGACTTGGGTTAGAAGATACAGAAACTTCAATACACGCATTCTGATGGGGTGAGCCATCTACATATTCAGGTTTTCTCTTTACCCAATAACGCATATGGTCAATATCATCAACCTCTGCAAACAGTAAATTATAAATATCATGCTTCCACTCATGATCCCATATAATTGAATCTTCTCGGACACCCTGGGCACATGACGTGAGTCCAAACATCACCCAAAGCCAAGTTCTATATTTTTTATGCATTTTTCGAATTTGCCTGCTTATTTAACTCTAAGAGAATAAAAGCTATATGACGATAAAACTCTTTAGGAATGTAGTCATTCCCCGTGCGCATACTTTTATAAAACGCCCTCGCGAGCCCTCTATGCTCTAATATCGGAATATTAAGCGCCTCTAATCTGCGACGCTCCTCCAATGCAAAGGATTCAGTGCTGATTTTGAGCACCACAGGAACTTTATCTATCAAGCGGTCATAGCAAATAGGCACTAAGATATGCGTCGGATTTGCAATCGCAAAGGTCGGAGTACGCCCTTTGGTCATCGGCGTTTCCATAATTTCACGCATTTGTCGCCTTCGCTCAGACTTCATTTCCGGCGACCCTTCGGTTTCTTTCATTTCATTTTTCATTTCTGTAAAGGTCATACGGTTTTTATGATTAAAGTGATAACTCTCAACCATAAAGTCCACACAACCTAAACTCACACCATATACAAAAAATAATAATGATACTAAACCGACATACAGTAATAAGTTATATATAAAGTAAGATGTATTGTTGACTTGTGCGAATACGGTTAACTCACTGCCACCGATATCTGATACATACTTCAATAAAAATAACAAAAAAACCAACTCTATAACCTTACGCAGTGAGCGAGATATGGCCTCAATACCGAATATATTCTTAGCCCCAGTTACAGGGCTAATTTTTTCCATTTTAAGCCCTAAAGACTCAGTATTAATCACATTCTTATTTAGCATCACCCAACTAATGGTCGCCATGACGAGTTTAATCATTAATAAAATAAATATCGCCCAGGCAATCACATCATAGATAATGTCTAAGCCAGTTGATATATCGGCATACAGCATCACTTCAAACCAATCATTGGCCGAATCAAATATAAAATAAATGCTACCAATAAATATTACCGCAAATACCACGAGTTCCATGGTCGGTTCGGCCAGTTCTGTTTTGGGAAACTGGCCTTTTTTCCTTAAGTCCCTAAGTTTCTTCTCCGTGGGTGGATATTTTTTGGGTTCAGTTGATTCGTTCGACATATAGTTACATCACAACTTGCAATGGCTCGGAACTCACGACACAACTAGGATCGGCGATATCCCCATGACTACACACTGAAATCGTTGACACTACCTGTTGAAAAAAGGATTTAACCGAATTAATTTCATTATCGTTCACGACTAAGGTCGGCTTACTTCCATAGAGCGAGGTCATACGTAATATTTCTTTGCGTAATGCTGACTGGAGTTCAATTAAACGATCCAGATCCTCACTCTCACCCATGACAAAAGTTTCAATGTACTCTGTCAGTTCAGAACTCAACAGAGCAACATAGATTTTACCCTCAGCATTCATTAAGCGTGAGGTAATCTCATACCTAGCTTGATTTCGAATCCGATTTAACCAATTTTTAGGCTCATTATCGATGCGCGACCAATAGATTAATGCTTCAAAGAAGGTCACTCTATCGAGGTAAAACTCCCGTGTACGGATCATATCTTTAATCACATCGTGAACACGGTTCAAGCCGAGTGCCGAATCGATCTCATTTTTGATCACTTCACTTTGGTTCGTAAGTCCTTGAATAATATTACTGGTGTATTGGAGGTTATACTTTTCAACCAAACACTTATGCAAGAAATATTGCACTATAATGGCGACGTTTTGAGTGGTGGCACCGCTCATAAACACTTCATCACCCAGCACTTCGATCAAGTCTACTGACTCATCATGTGAGAAAGAGTAGATGCGAATACCCGAAATATATACCTCGATATCGGCGGTAAGTTGTTCGTCTACTGTAATAAAAGGCGCCCCGAGAGCTTGTCCCCAAAGTGTTTGCTCAAGACGCTCGAGACTCATGTCCACCAGAGTACGATGTTGAGGCTCACGCAACACAAAGGTGAGCGACTCATATAATCCACTGCCGACAATCCCTATGCTTATCACAGTTTTTGGCTTGCCTTGAACTCGCCACAATAAAAATGCGCTCAGTGTACAGAGTACAAATAACGTCATGCACACATAGAACAAACTAGGACTTAGTAAACCTAACACTAGAATCAAGCCGCCGATAACCAGTAGGCTTTTCCAAAAACGACTCACCTGCTTAGCCATCTGCCCCATAAATGAGCTAGAGTCTTCATCCCCTTTAATCCGAGTAAGGTAAACCCCACAGGCGATGGACAATAATAAACTGGGGATCTGTGATACTAGACCGTCACCTATCGTCAGTACCGAAAATCGACTCACACTATCAGATAATGAGAGGTCAAATTGATTCACCCCCACATAGATACCACCAAACAGATTCACTAAGCTGATGAGGATACCGGCGATAGCATCACCCTTGACAAATTTCATCGCCCCATCGAGCGAACCAAACAGCCTATTCTCTGTGCTTAAATCAGAACGTAACTTCTGCGCTTGTTCACCCGTAATCAGGCCGCTTTTGAGATCGCCATCGATCGTCATCTGTCGACCAGGTAAGGCATCCAGAGAGAATCGAGCGCCCACTTCCGCCACTCTTTCTCCGCCTTTGGTCACCACTAAAAACTGGACAATAGTGATGATGATAAAGATGAGGAGCCCTGAAATAAGGTTCCCTCCCATCACAAACTCACCCACAGTTTCAATGACATTACCCACATCTTCATTGGCAATGATGTTTCGGGTAGTGGCAATCGACAGCAGCAAACGAAATGTTGTCAGCAACAAGACTATTGTCGGTAAAAATGTCACCATCAATGGCTGGTCATTCTCCAACATGATCACGAGCAGCAGAACAGAACTGATGAAGCTAATTAAAATAAACAGATCGATCACCACTCCTGGAAGGGTGAACAAAATAATCGTTGGCAATGTAAATGCGATGATTACGCTGCTGGGATTAAACATAATCGGATAACGACGAAGATGCTTAATCATACTGTCTCCAAACTATAACCGAGTGCTTCTATGAGGGATTGGGTCTCTATGCTAATCACCTTGTCCTCATTTTCGATTGTCAGAACGGCGAATCCATTGACATAGGTCTGCTCAACAGACAGAGCTTTAGCTTCATCGTCGATTTCGGCATGGAGTAATTCCACAAGATGGCCAATCAGAGACTCATTCAGACTCAGTTGAGTTAAACGTAATTTAACGGCCTCTGTGATACGATTTTTAAGTTCATCTTTTAACTGGCTCAGACTTTGGTATTGCTCTTCCACAAGATCGACAAGGTGTTGATTGGCCTCATCAAACCAACGCTCTTGGTTAGCCTGCAATTCTTCTGCTCTTTCGTTATATAAAGTGTTCACATGAAGATTGAGTGCCTGCTCCTTATCCTCAATCAGTTGTACCACTTGCCCCTCAAGCATTTGCTGGTATTGCTCGACTCTCTCTTCTAAAGCAGAAAGTAACGCCTTAGCCTCGCTGTAGATAAGAAGATCAGACTTCTTTATCACGTTTGAGTTGCGCTCTTTCTTAAATGCAATCTGTGGAAGCAATCGATGCGATGAATTGATTTCTATATACAAGACATACCTCATTACTGGTTTGGAATACAAGTTTACTCAATCCTGAAATCTCACTACAAAAGAAAAAATAAGATTAAACCTGAACACTTATGATTTAATCTTTTCCAATTGATGATCAGTCTAGAAATGAGCGATTAACTCAAGGTGCTGAAATCAAATTTCTTAGCGCAACGGGAGACGTAACGATTAATTTTCCACTGGCGGTTTTCAGTAAATGTGAACGCTCACTAGGAGCTAAATCCGATCCAGAGATTTGCAGATAATCGGCTCTTTTCACTCGATTAAACGGATTAAGTCGCAACTTTATCTCTGTCCGTTCCTGCACATTATTCAACCTTCCGGCAAAATGGTTTTGGCCGCGCATACTAACAGCCCCTTGGGTCAACAGGACTTTATTATTCAAGCTTTTAATATACAGGTCTAAGTCGAGCTTCCGCCACGCTGCAAATTCTACTGAATCTTCTTTGCCACGCAGAGACTCAGGTATAGGTCGCCAGGTCCCCATAAATGTGCCGGCCTCAGGACGATCTAAAAACTTAGGAACCTTATATTGAATATGCCCACCCGCTCGGCCCACGATACGGGATTCGATCTTGTCTAAGTGACGTGAAGACTTGGCTGCACTTTCCTGAAGCTCAGTAATGACGTTACGCTTAAGAACAGTATTCACTGGCACCGCTTCAACAGCCGCTTTGTTGATCTGAATTGGCTTTCTGGCGAGGCTTATCTCAGCTTCACTTCGCTCGACATTCGATAAAACCTCGGTACCAATAATGTCGCTATCTTTGTAGACCGCCGTGGAGACTCGCTGAGAACCTATATCTGAAACTAGTTCGGAGCTTAAGTTACGTCTTGGTCCCTGAGTAAAATTGCTGCCTGTTTGGGCACCTTGAGTCAGGCTCACAGGTGTCGGTATATTCACCTCCCATTTACGGCCGGTGTAACCTTGTGCGCCATTCGCCTCCGCCACTGTTACAGGCATCTCGTCCGTAGATATGTCATCAGCCTGTGGCGTTGTTGCGGTTTGATGCGTGTTGGTGGTCTGCCCCGCGACAGACGGACGATCTG
>NZ_JAGTUL010000051.1:0-23370 GCF_018224605.1 Shewanella sp. M16
TTTCCCAGCGTGCATCGGTTAGCATAAGTCTTGGCATGGCTTGAGGTTATGGTTACTTTTGGCGAAGCAAATTATAACGTCTTGCCATGCTGTCTAAAAATCACTCTCGAAAGATCAACAGACCCTAGTTTACCTGCCAAAATAGCCGTTTTGCGGCTTTATGCCGCAGTGTTAACGACGCTGATTTGTGTGTTGCTATTGACTGCAAAAATTGGGTGTTGCCGCATAGATAAAGGCAGTCTTAGTGAGCGAACTCGTTGAGTTCCACGCACTCATTTGCGCCATAGCGTCTAAAGCCAGCTTAGCTCTTTGCACGACTTTGGCGGTGTAATTGCCATTGGGATCTTTATATTTAAAGGACGCTTCGGCAATAACGGGTTGCTGCGAGGCATTTGGGGAGCTGGTGTACCACAGCGTGAGTTCGAGTGAGGCGTCTATGCTACCTAAATCGATTTCACTGCCTTCAAACACATATTCATTAATCGTAAGGCCACCGACTTTGGTGAGTGTGAGATTGTTACTTAAACCGTAAGCGTCGGCAAAGCCTGAAAAATGACTATTTACATCGGCCATATCATTTAAGGTGCGGGTGTTTGGCGTGGTGGTTGAATGACTATATACAATGCGGATGCCATTATTGATATCAGTACTGAGGTCGGCTTCGAGTTTTGTGTCGGCTTGATTATCGGGTGAGCTGAGATCTTCAAAGTCAGCAATAAATCGATCAGGGCTGCGAAATTTGAGCGTCACTTCACTTTGGCCATCGCTCGTTCGGTCACGAAAGATATAACCTAACTGCTTTAGCTGACAACTGGTTGGGGTGTCATAGAAGGCTACTTGACGTGTTTTGGTTAATGCCCAAGAGCCTGTGACATTGCGACTAATTGCGTTACTAATGGCTTGTTTTGCATCAGTTAGATAGTTATTTGCGGTTGTACTTTGAGTGGCGTAATTAAAGTGGCTTGGGTCTAGCAGCAGCTTATATTCCCTTGATGTTTCAACAGGATTTGCTTGTACCACACATGAAGCGAGCAGGACACTTGAGACTAACGTAAATGATGCCATCGTCTGTGAAGCTGTTTTCATCGGTTAATCCTTAAGTGATGTGCTGATGTTATGTGGTTTATGCTTTCGTTATAACGACTTCTATTGCAATTTGAGTGTGTCATGAGCCACCACTAAAGACAGTGATGACTCATGCGGCTGAATACTTAATGGTTATTTATCAGCTGATAAGGGTAAGTCGTCAACGATATACAAAGTGTTGCCGTCGATGTCACTTTGCGCACTATCGAGATATTTCTGTTCTAAGGTGTTGTTATTACTCCAAGTGGCGAAGTCGTCGTCATTTAGCACACCTAAACGCTTATTATCAATTAGCCACAAACCCTCCATTTTGTCATGGGGATATTGTGTTTTGGCAGCCATATCTAGCACCAGTGATTTTGTCGCGGGTATGATGCCATTGGCTGCAAGTGCCTCCCAGCCATCGCTTAGCGCTACCTGTTCTAAGGTTTTACCTTTAATGGTTAAACCTAACGCCGCATCTTGGGCTATATCAGCTTGTGCAGTGACGGTCTCGAGATCCGTCGCGCCGCTGATATCTATCTTGTACACATGCTTCATCACATCAGTGTCGATATTAAAAAACTTGCCATCACGTTCTAACACTAAAAATTGGCTGTTACTTAAGGCAACGATCGCTGAGTTAGAGTTCTGGGCAATTTCTTGCTGATATAAATATTGGCCAATAGCGCCGGTCGCCAAGTTGATGGTCACGATTCGAGTGAGGGTATTATTGTTAACACTCTTATCGGGATTAGAAATGGTCGATTGCATTATGCCCACAAGTGTCGACTGGTCGGGCGTGATAGTCAGCCCTTCCATTCCGCGGTTGGCACGGCGATGAGCAAACTCTGCCGGTAGGCTATATAAGTTGCGCTTATCGTCTGCGAAAGGATTAATCCGCGCTATTTCTACGCCTGCAGCCGAGTAATGCACTATATGTGGACCATACTCATCGCTGACCCAAAAACTGCCATCATCCATGGCTGCAAGACCCTCGGAATCTAACCCATAATCATCAAGTTTGATGGGGTTGGTTTGGGCATTGTAAGGCTGGCTCATGTCTTGACGAATGACTTCTCCAGCTGCGTCATAGGGGATTTCTCCTGTGCCGCCAAGGCTACTGCTATTAGGAAGTCCGGTGATCAAGCTGCCATCTGGGCGTTTAAATAAGATGTCTTTGACCTTAGTAATTGTGCCATTGGTTTGGAGTTCAAATAAACCGATACGTGGTGTGTAGTCCGGCGTTGGAAACATCTTACCTTTGCCTAAACTACCAGTGTAATCCGCATTCGGGCCGCGATCGGTGAGGGCATAAAATTGAATAGGATTATTGGGATTGGGCGCTGCATCAGAGCCATATCCGCCGTTACGAATTTCAAATTTAGTACCGGGCATAGTGCCATTGTCTAAATCAGCGCGCAGCACAGTGAAAGGTAAATGCACTGCTTTATCTGTAAAAAGGTCAGCGTTACATGCATAGCTGCTATCAACCACCTCATTACTGTCGAGCTTGCCGTTATCGTTGCTATCAAGACCTGAATCCGTGCGAGTGCCGCCCATCCAGCAGTGGCTATCACCGCCAATTAATGTGGTTTGTGTGGTCAGGTTACTGATGTCTTTATCATCCGAATTACAAGCACTCAGTAGTAAAACTGACAGACACAAGCCTGAGGTGACGAGCCCATTTTTCATCTTAATATATCCTGATTCTTAAAGTGATTAGCTATGTTGTTGGCAGGTAATATAAAGTTAGGCTGTGAACTAAATGTGACAAGAGTGCCGCCTAACGTATTGAGTACGAATACGGTGTTCACGAGTAATGCTGTGTGTTGGCGTTACATGGATGCTGACGATAGCTAATCGTTGATTTGCTGAGTCCGAAGTTTTTTAGTGGTATTCAATATTTAAGGATGAATAAATATGAAATTTTTACCTGATGAATGGATAATAAAGCGGGTAATTATATATATTGTTATTGCATGTTCATTTACTGCGAGTGGCAATGAACTGCCTTTAAAAAAAGAAAATATACTGCGTGTAGAGCACTCCGGTGCTATTCAATTTATAAGTGCCCTTATCCAATCTGACACATCCAATACTTTAGTGTATGAATCTTGGAGTGGACATAATATGGAAAAAGCTTGGCTGAGGTATACACATTTAAATTTTGATCACGGCGTGTTAGATAAGGGGGTATTAGCCAATATTTTACCTGAAATTCCTTCTAATATAGTCTCGTCCGTGAGTTTAGTTAACTTTAATGGCGAAGATTGGTTGTATTATCTTGAGGCCCGCAGCTTTAAGTCTGAGGCTGATGTATTTCGAGCAAAATTGCGTAATGGGGTTTTAGTCGAAATAGAACCGGTATTATTAAAGGATGCGATTTCGCCATCAAGTAATATTAAATTTCATCGAGTTAGTCGCGACAGCGTTGCTATTGTGTTTACCGCTAAAAAATGTTGCAGTCTTTATTTTGCACTAAGTCATGATGGCGTCAAATTTGATACCCCCTCGGCTATAAATAGTTCAGGTTTCATGCCTTATCTTTCATCTTTCTCCGGTGGTGATATCGTCTATTTTTTTCAAAAATCCTTCCGCACAAGTAAAACTCAGCCCAGCGGTAAACCTGTCTATATTACTAAGACCCATTTTAGATTATCCAGTAATTTAGGGGAGACTTGGACAGAGGCTGTACCTATTAACTTGACTGATGTGACAGTGCACGATGCTAAGGCTATTATCAGACCAGATGGTAATATTGATATTTATTATGTTTACCCAATTCAAGACAATAGTGGATTATCCCTGTGGCGTCGATGTTTGAACCCTGATGGTCAATTAGGTGTTGAAGAATTAGTGGTTGAGCCTAGTTTCGGCAATATTGCTAAGCCGACTCCCCATCGTCTTAATACTGGGGAATTACTCATTACCTTTGTCGAGCAAGGAAAAGTCGTATTAGAGGGTGATCATAATCTTCATGCTGCAATTATCTTCCGTGATGCTAGCTGTGATCTTGTGACAGCTGGGTTAATTCAGTAGCCGTGACTTGATACGTTCTTTGCAGTTAAATAGCGACTCAATAAAAATTAAGCGCAATCCCTTGCGAGTCATGACACGCAAGGGATTTGTGTCGGGAGTGGACGAGTAAATATAAACTTAAAGCTTAAAATGCGAGACCACGCCGACGAGTTGTTCCTTCGTCGCGGCCAAAGAGGTTGCGCTATTGAGGGTGGCTTTACCGCTTTGATTCAGTTCATCGACCATTTCACGAATGGTGGTCAGATTACGGTTTATCTCTTCGGTCACAGCACTTTGCTCTTCTGCTGCGGTGGCGATTTGATTACTGAGCCCATTAATATCGAACACATAAGTGGTCAGGGTATCGAGATTTTCCGTTACCAGATTGGTGGTATCGGCGGCTTGCTGGCAACTGTGTTTAGTTTGCTCCATTGCGGTTACGGCGGCATTGGCACCAAGATAAAGTTGTTCCAGCATCTGGTTGATTTCTGCGGTACTTGCTTGCGTGCGCGCGGCCAGTGAGCGAACTTCATCGGCGACAACAGCAAAGCCTCGACCTTGTTCACCTGCACGGGCGGCTTCGATGGCTGCATTAAGCGCTAGCAGATTGGTTTGATCGGCAATTTCACCTATTACATTCAAAATCGCGGCGATATGACGAGTATTTTCGTTCATATCATTAATCGCATCAGCGGCGACATCGACTTTAGCGACCAAGGCAATCACAGTGTTGGCAGCTTGTTCAACGGCTTTCTTCGATTTATCCGCTTGCGCATTTGCTTGTTGAGTAAACTGGGCTGCAGATGCTGCATCACCCGCGACATTATGGGCCGTGGCGCTCATTTCAGTCATGGCTGTCACGACTTGGTCGGTTTCAACGGCGTGGATTTGCAGTGCATGATTATTGGCATTTGACTGTACATTCAATTGCCCAATTTGGTCGGACATATGATCCGAGGCTTGGGTAATTTCAGACATAATTTCACGTAGATTACCTATCACGCTGTCGAGATCTTCTGCGAGTGAGCAGAGCTCATTTTGTCCTTTAATATTTGTTTTATGAGTTAGGTCGCCATGGGCAAGACGTTCCATTACCCGTTTTATCTCATTGATTATGTGGACGAGTTGTTTACTCATAATGAGGGCACTGAAGAGTGACGCTACAATCGCGAACAAGATCAATCCCAGTAGGATGCTTTCTGTTGAGGTGACTTTATCTTCAGCTTGTTTGCCTAACTCATGATTTCGCTGAGTGATCAGCGTGACTAATTGGTTGATTTGATTACTGACCTTAGGCCCGAGCGCAGCACGCTCAGCGGTTAGCTCAGGTACTGCTCCAGTTTGTTTAGCGAGTGCCAGTTCTTCTTGGTAGAGACGAACATAATGTTCTGTTTGTGGTAAAAGAGTGTGAATAGCTTGAGCATCAGCGCCCATGAAGTCGGTATTAAATTTGGTCAGTTGAGAGACGAGTTGTGCAACCTTATGTTGTTGATCTGCGATAGCTTTACCGTTGTGGACTAAGGTGGCTAAGCGCAGCTCAAAAAAGGATTCTCGTACTGTAGTGAAAGTTTCTGCGAGCTGAGTGTTATCGACTAGGCTTTTACTGGTCTCACCGAGTTCGTTAAAACTGCGATAGCACGAAATACCTATGATGATCAGTAAGATACTTGTAAACACTGATGGCAATGCCGTCAATGTACTGGTTTTGGCATTTTTAAACATGGTGACCTTCTAGGATAAAAAGCAGCAATGCGTAATTTAATTACGCTATAGGTAATTTTAGCGTGCGCGTGAGCTAGCCAGCAAGAGAGTATTTTATGGAAATGTCTACTAAGATACTGTTTTTAATTGAATTGTTTTATTGGTGTTGCATCTGGTTGGTTGCTAAGTTACGAAATGTTGTGTTGTTTAAATTCAACTTTTATCTAGATGATTGTTTTTATTATTAAATAACTATGATACATGCAATTTTTTTACAGTGATTTAGCATTTAAATTGGTCTTTGTGATCTCGAACTCAAATGCTACAAATGATTCAAAATGTAATTCAGACATATACTTAAAGCCGATGACTAATGCTGAAATAAAAGCCCCCGCCAGTAGTGATTGACGGGGGCTCTACGTTTGCTAGTGGCTAAGTATTTTTTGAATACCTACAACTAGATTTCAGTCTTATTCTTTATATTTAAGCGTGCCGTTGGCTTTGATTTCATCAAACCATAGGTTGTGATGTTGGCTTGCCCAGTTTTCATCACAGTAGCCTGACACCATACATTCCATACCACCTTCTGACATCACAGTTGCCATGAAGATGTGTACGATAGAGAAAGCACAGATCACGATAGCGCTCACTGAATGCAGTACCAGGGCGATCAAGCTTAATGTACGGCTTGGCTCGAACAGGTTAGGGAAGAGTAATAACATGCCCGAGGCTGAAATGACTAATCCAAACAGGGCAAATGCCCAGAACCACATTTTCTCACCCGCGTTAGCAAAACCTGCATCTGGGTGCTTACCTTTGAACGGACCAAAGTTAATGTAACCGCCTACTACCATGAACCACTTTACGTCGTACATTTTTGGCAGTTGGTTTTTCGCCCATAGGGTGGTCATCAATGCCCAACCTATCATGAAGGGAATCGCCATCACATCATGGATTTGTTTCGCGCCATAGACGATTGCTTCCCAGATGCCTTCGCCCAACCAAGGTTGGAAGAAGAAGCGACCTGCTAATAAGGTTAAGCCTGTTAAAATCAACAGTAAGCATGGAATTGCGCCTAACCAGTGGATTGAAACATCAAACTTAGACCAGCGATGCACTAACTTGCCTGAAAAACCATGGTGCAGCTTGGAGATGCCATTCACCTTGATAAATAGGACAAAGATAATGATCATACCGAATAGTGCTGCCATTAAGGCAGGCGCTAACCAGTCGCTACGCAGCTCCAATACTCGTAAATCATAGGTATTGATCGGCTGAGCATGAAACTCACTTTGGGAGGTAGTGTATCCCGTGGCACCATCCTTCAGTTGCGCCCAAATTTGGGCATCAGACTGTTGAACTTGATTCGCCAGTTCATCACCACCATTGGCTATACACACAGCACTAAATAATAGTGCTATGGCTAAACCTATGTGTTTGAACCATTTGTTCATCATACATCCTCTCTCACTTAGTCGCGCCTATCTAGATAGGCGCTAAGCTAAGTCTGTGGACAGATCCTGTTGACCTGAATTAATTCCAAGCCGCGTTTTTAGCACCACGATAAGCCACACGCTCACGGAAGATGCTTGAAACCACTTCGGCATCACCCGCTAACAGGGCTTTAGTCGCGCACAGTTCTGCACACATAGGCAGTTTGCCTTCGGCAATACGGTTTGAACCGTATTTTTGGCGCTCTGCATCTGAGTGGTTTTCTTCTGGGCCACCGGCACAGAAGGTACATTTATCCATCTTACCGCGGCTACCAAAGGCACCTTTTTTCGGGAACTGAGGTGCGCCAAATGGACAGGCGTACAGGCAGTAACCGCAACCAATACAGGCATCTTTGTCGTGTAGCACTATGCCATCGTCGGTTCTGTAGAAGCAGTTTGCTGGGCAAACCGCCATACAAGGTGCATCTGAGCAATGCATACAGGCGACAGAGATTGAGGCTTCACCACGTTGACCATCGTTGATTGTCACTACGCGGCGGCGTTGGATACCCCATTCGAGAGCGGAGTCGTTTTCGTTTTTACAGGCAGTGACACAACCGTTACATTCGATGCAGCGCTTGGTATCACACAAAAATTTCATTGTAGCCATAATGGCAATTCTCCTAGCTTAAGCTGCACTTACGCTTTAACAATCTGACAGAGTGATGCCTTGGTTTCCTGCATTTGTGTCACAGGGTCATAACCATAGGTCAGCGCAGTGTTACAAGATTCACCAATAACGTAAGGCACTGTTCCCTCTGGATAATTAGGCGCCAAACTTTCTCCGTGCATCACACCCGCAAAGTGGTATGGCATAAAGGTAACGCCGGGTTTTACCCTTGGGGTAACCATGGCTTGCACCTTAATACGGCCACCTTCGGCGCCTTCTAACCAGACATCTTCACCATTACGAATGCCGCGATCGGCAGCGTCGGCAGGGCTTATCTCAACGAACATTTCCTGTTGAAGTTCAGCCAGCCAAGGGTTGGAGCGAGATTCTTCACCACCACCTTCGTATTCAACCAGACGACCCGATGTCAGTACCAGCGGGTACTTGCCGCTCATGTCTTTGTCTTGGATAGACTTATACAGCGTAGGGAGACGGTGTACTTGCATGTCGTCATAGGTTGGGTATTTCGCCACTAAGTCACGACGTGCTGTGTATAACGGTTCACGGTGCACAGGGACTTGGTCAGGGAAAGTCCAAACAATACAACGAGCTTTAGCATTACCAAAGGGGATACAACCGTGCTTGATCGCCACGCGCACTATGCCGCCTGACAAATCTGTTTTCCAGTTTTTACCTTCGGCTTCCGCTTTTTCTTCCGCCGTCAGATCATCCCACCAACCCAATTGTTTGAGCATATCGGCAGTAAATTCAGGGTAACCGTCTTGAATTTCAGCGCCTTTAGAATAAGTGCCATCGGCTAAAATGCTTTGACCTTTATATTCAACACCGTAACGGGCGCGGAAGTTACCACCGCCGTCTTTAACGTGTTTGGCTTGGTTATAGAGGATTTGAGTGCCAGGGTGTTTAGCCTCTGGCGTTCCCCAACATGGCCAAGGTAAACCGTAGGTTTCGCCTTTAGCTGGGCCGCCTGCGGCTTCCAACGTCTTGTTGCTGAAAGTGCCCCAGTTTTGGGTGTGTAACTTGATACGCTCAGGGCTTTGACCTGTCATACCGATAGTCCACATACCGCGGTTGATTTCACGGGTGATTTCTTCAATAACAGGTAAACCATTTTCAATCGCGATGCGTTTAGTGTACTGCTCGGCAATACCCAGTTTTTGGGCTAAACGGTACATGATTTCGATGTCGGTTTTAGACTCGAACAGTGGTTCGATGACTTTCTCACGCCACTGGATAGAACGGCCTGAGTTAGATACTGAACCGTGAGTCTCAAACTGAGTTGCCGCAGGCAGCAGATATACGCCATTCTTACGACGGTGCATAACACCTGCCATCGTTGGGAATGGGTCGACAACGACGACTGTATCCATCTTGTCTAAGGCATCACGCACTTCACGTTGACGGGTTTCAGTGTTGACAGATTGTCCCCAGAAAAACGCCATACGGATATTATCTTTCTGTGCTAACTTGCTCTTATCTTCTAACACACCATCGTGCCAACGAGAACAAGGTATACCCGGTGTCGTCATTGGATCTTTGCCAAGGTAGGCTGTTTGATCGAAACGACCTTTCACCCATGCCATGTCCAGATCCCAAACATGGGTCCAGTGACTCCATGCTGCTGAGGTCAAACCGTAGTAACCGGGTAAGTTATCAAATAACAAACCTAAGTCAGTTGCGCCTTGTACGTTATCGTGGCCACGGAAAATGTTAGTGCCGCCGCCTGAAACGCCCATGTTGCCCAGTGCTAATTGCAGAATACAATAAGCGCGAGTGTTGGCATTACCAACGTGGTGTTGAGTTCCACCCATACACCAAATCACAGTGCCAGGACGGTTATCAGCCATTAATTTAGCCGCTTGATAAACCTCGGCTTCGCTCACACCAGTGATGTTTTCGACTTCTTTAGGTGGGAACTTCTTTACTTCAGCACGGATACTTTCCATCTCGAAAACGCGGTGCTTGATAAAGGTTTTATCTTCCCAACCATTTTCAAAAATGTGCCATAACATACCGTAAATAAAAGGAATATCAGTGCCTGGGCGAATTGCACAATGCAAGTCTGAATGCGCTGCAGTGCGAGAGAAACGTGGGTCAACGACGATGATTTTGGCGTTGTTTCTTTCTTTAGCGATCAGAATATGTTGCATCGAAACGGGATGCGCTTCTGCTGGGTTTGCCCCGATCAGGAAGATGGCATGAGCATTCTGGATATCGTTGAAAGAGTTAGTTTGCGCACCGTAGCCCCAAGTGTTAGCAACACCGGCTACCGTGGTAGAGTGACAAATACGAGCTGAATGGTCGACGTTGTTTGTGCCCCACATAGCCGCCAACTTGCGGTACATGTAACAACCTTCGTTAGAAAACTTAGCGCTACCCATGAAGTACACTGAGTCTGGGCCAGATTCTTTACGAATGTTGAGCATTTGGTCGCCCACTTCGTTAATAGCATCTTCCCAAGAGATTTTTTTCCACTTGCCATCAACCAATTTCATTGGATATTTCAGGCGTTTTTCACCATGACCATGCTCACGCAGTGCAGCACCTTTCGCGCAGTGACCACCAGCGTTGAATGGGTGGTCGAATGCGGGTTCTTGGCCCGTCCACACACCATTTTGTACTTCGGCATACAGGCCACAACCGACGGCGCAGGCACTACAAATAGTACGTTTGATTTCGATTGGCGCATCATGCGGTACTTCTTTGGCTTCGACACGACGCATCATGCCTGTGCCCATCAGAGATGCTGCGGCAATACCACCAGTAGCGATACCTGCGTGCTTCATAAATTGACGACGGCTGATGCCTAACGCCGGTTTGTCTGCCACTGTGGCAATATTAGACTTGCGAGTTAACTTCATCGCTGACTTCTCCTAGATTAGCTGCGCAAGCTATCGTAATAGCTGCTGATATGCGCAGTTTCGTGGTAACCCTTTGACTCTTTAGTGGTTACCTTGCTGCTCTCGCTGACCTGTGCCACGCTCATGCCGGTTGCGGCAATGGCGGCACCCGCTACGCTGCCGACGGTGAGCGCTTTGAGCAAAGATCGGCGAGATAAATCGCTGGGTTGCTGCTTCATGCTGACTCCTGAAATTAGGGTTTAGTTTTTGAGATCGCACGGCTTTTTGTGGGGTTTATCTTGTTATCAAAAAGTGAAGATTAGCGACGGAAAAGATAATGAAATCATCTTGTTTACCATCAATCATCGCGCGTGACGGCAATATAGTAGGAAAGGGTTGAGTAGGAATTGATCTAGGACAGTTTGCAGCCCTGAAATCGGCGGCCGTTCTCTTAAAGCGTTAACTCGCTCATAGTTTAGTGAACTACTGGGGAAGAGGGCGTTGGCGGATTTTTGTATCTCGCTGTTTCAGTTGTTAATTTTTTGTACTTTCTAATTAATGCGATGGGGAACAGTGTGAATAAAAAACACCCCGCGATGCGGGGTGTTTTGAGGATGTAAAAGCTGCGGTTTAACTTAGTCTTTATACTTTAAGCTGCCGTTGGCTTTGATTTCGTCATACCACAGGTTGTGGTGCTGGATTGCCCAGTTTTCATCACAATAACCTGACTTCATACACTCCATACCGCCTTCGCTCAGTACGGTCGCCATCCAAATATGCACTATAGTAAAGGCAATCAAGATAATGGCGCTGATAGAGTGGATCAGCAGCGCGCCCATAGAGGCTTCGCGGGGTAAATCCAAGCCTGGCAATACCAACATGATGCCAGATACGCTGATGAATAAACCAAACAACATCAGGGTCCAGAACCACATTTTTTCACCGGCGTTAGCAAACCCACTGTCAGGGTGCTTACCTTTGAACGGGCCAAAGTTGATATAACCACCTACCACTAAAAACCATTTCAAATCATACATCTTGAAGGTTTGTAACGGCATCCATTTCACCACACATACAGCCCAAGCCGCGATAAAAATGGGACCTGCCCAATCGTGGATTGTTTTGCTGCCATAGATCAATGGCGCCCAAAGGTCGGGGCCTAACATTGGTTGTATGACATGCTTACCTAACATTATGGTTAGACCGGTAAACATCAGTGCCAGACAGCTGCTCGCCATGATCCAATGGATCCACAGATCCGCCTTTGACCAGCGCGAAACCATCTTGCCTGAAAAGCCATGACTCAGTTTTGATGGACCATTCACCAGATAAAACAATAAGAAAGCACCAAACACACCTACCACGGCTAGCGCCATGACGGGGGTTAAGTATTCATTTCTCAGTTCTTTACCTTGGTTACCGGCAACGTTAATCAACACCCCAGTATCTATTCCTTTGGCAGTGGTATAGCCGGCATCGCCTGCTTTTACCGCTCGCCAAAGATCGGCATCGCTGGTTTGCGCTTTCGCCTGTTGTTGACTCGATTGCTGATCACTTGCGTGTACTGGGTTTGAGCTCATGACTGAACCTAATCCCAATCCCATGACGAGCACCAACAGAGCAAACAGACTGCGCAGTGATTTGTTTAACTGTTTGTTTAACATTTTCACTCCTTGCCAGAGGTTAGGGATTTCTCCCTAACCCTCGCTCTGCTTAGTTAATCTCACCTGTCTTGGGGTTGTAACCCCAAATCACGTTAGGATTGCCTCGAGAGGCCATACGTTGACGGTAAATGTTTGATACCACTTCCGCATCACCTGCGAGCAGCGCTTTAGTAGAACAAAGCTCAGCACACATAGGTAACTTGCCCTCAGCAATACGGTTGGCACCGTATTTTTTACGCTCAGCTTCGGAGAAGGTTTCTTCTGGGCCACCGGCACAGAAAGTACACTTGTCCATCTTGCCACGACTACCAAAGGCAGTCTTTTTCGGGAATTGCGGTGCACCAAATGGACAAGCATAGAAGCAATAACCACAACCGATACAAGTATCTTTATTGTGCAGCACTATGCCGTCTTCGGTACGGTAGAAACAATCTGCCGGACATACGGCCATGCAGGGAGCGTCAGTACAGTGCATACAAGCCACTGAAATTGAGGCTTCGCCAGGTAGACCATCGTTGATCGTCACCACGCGGCGACGTTGAATTCCCCACTCGAGAGCGGAGTCGTTTTCGTTCTTACATGCAGTGACGCAACCGTTACACTCGATGCAGCGCTTGGTGTCACACAGAAATTTCATGACTGCCATAATGGCTTATCTCCTCATCAAGTAGGTTAGGCTTTGCTGATTTGGCATAGGCTGGACTTAGTTTCTTGCATCTGAGTCACAACGTCGTAGCCATAAGTTAAAATGGTGTTTGCAGATTCGCCTATCACGTAAGGCACAGTGCCTTCTGGATAGTTTTTCGCTAGGCTTTCGCCTTCAAACACCCCAGCAAAGTGGTATGGCATAAAACATTCACCGGCAATAACGCGCGGTGTCACCATAGCCTTAACCGTGATTTTGGCGCCTTCTGGACCATGAACAAAAACATTGTCACCGTCGCGAATACCGCGATCCGCTGCATCAGCAGGGTTCATTTCGATGAACATTTCTTGTTGTAGTTCAGCTAACCAAGGGTTAGAACGGGATTCTTCACCACCACCTTCATATTCCACTAGGCGGCCTGATGTGAGTGCCAATGGGAAGTCTTTAGCAAAATCCTTGTCTTGAATTGACTTATACAGTGTCGGTAAACGTGCAACCATACGATCTTCGTAGGTGGGGTATTTAGCGACTAAGTCACGACGAGGCGTGTAAAGTGGTTCGCGGTGGCGTGGAATATCGTCTGGGAATGTCCATACAATACAACGAGCTTTAGCGTTACCGTAAGGGATACAGCCGTGCTTGATAGCAACACGTTGGATACCGCCGGAAATGTCAGTTTTCCAGTTTTTGCCTTCGGCGTGTTTTTTCTCGTTTTCGGTCAGGTCATCCCACCAACCTAATTGCTTAAGCATATCGGCGGTAAATTCAGGATAGCCATCTTGGATCTCACTGCCTTTAGAGTAAGTACCTTCGGCAAGAATATTATTGCCTTCATGTTCCACACCATAGCGAGCACGGAAGTTACCGCCACCGTCTTTCACATGTTTGGCTTCGTTATACAGAATCTGGGTACCAGGATGTTTCATCTCTGGTGTGCCCCAACAAGGCCAAGGTAAGCCGTAGGTTTCGCCTTTGGCTGGACCACCGGGTGCTTCTAAGCTGTCAGCATCAAAAGTACCCCAGTTTTCTTGGTGCATTTTTAAACGCTCTGGGCTTTGTCCGGTATAACCGATAGTCCACATACCTGTGTTAAATTCGCGGGTGATATCTTCAATCAAAGGCTCTTCACCATTGACTTTAATATGCTTGAATAGCTCTTTATCTATACCCACTTTTTTGGCGAGTTTGTACATGATCACATGATCAGGCAGGGATTCGAACAGGGGTTCTATGACCTTAGAACGCCATTGTACTGAGCGATTAGTCGCAGAGATTGAACCGTAGGTTTCAAACTGGGTTGCTGCAGGAAGTAAATAAACCCCATCTTGACGTTGGTGCATAACACCCGCCATGGTTGGGAATGGATCGACAACGACGACGGTGTCCATTTTGTTTAAGGCTTCACGCACTTCACGGCCACGGGTTTCAGTGTTGACCGATTGTCCCCAGAAGAACGCCAGACGAATATTGTCTTTTTGCGCTATCTTGGTTTTATCTTCTAACACGCCATCGTGCCAGCGCGAACAAGGAATACCCGCAGAGGTTTGCGGTTTTTGTCCTAGATATTCGCCTTGATCGAAACGGCTCGCTACCCAATTAGGGTCGAGATCCCACACATTATTCCAATGGGCCCAAGCGCCAGTCGTTAAACCGTAGTAACCCGGTAAGTTATCAAATAACAAACCAAAGTCGGTTGCGCCTTGCACGTTATCATGGCCACGGAAAATGTTAGTGCCGCCGCCAGGTACACCCATGTTGCCCAGTGCTAACTGTAAAAGACAGTAGGAGCGAGTGTTAGAGTTACCCACGTGGTGCTGAGTACCACCCATACACCAAATAATGGTGCCGGGTTTGGTTTCAGCCATCATTTTGGCGACGCGGTACATCTGCGCCTTTGGTACACCCGCAACTAACTCAACTTCTTCAGGGGGATACTTCTTCACTTCTTCGCGGATACGATCCATGCCATAGACACGGTGTTTGATAAACTCTTTATCTTCCCAGCCGTTTTCAAATATGTGCCATAACAGGCCATAAATGAAGGGAATGTCTGTGCCAGGACGGATATGCACGTACTCGTCAGATTTCGCTGCAGTACGGGTGAAACGTGGATCAACAACGATGATTTTGGCACCGCGTTCTTTACCAATCAAAATATGCTGCATGGCAACAGGATGCGCTTCACTGGGGTTTGCCCCAATAAACATGATGCACTTAGAGTTGCGAATATCGTTGATTGAGTTGGTTTGCGCACCGTAGCCCCAAGTGTTAGCAACACCGGCTACCGTGGTAGAGTGACAAATACGGGCAGAATGGTCGACGTTGTTCGTGCCCCACAGTGCCGCGAATTTGCGATATAAATAAGCTTGTTCGTTAGAGAACTTAGCGCTACCCATAAAGTAGACTGAATCTGGGCCTGACTCTTGACGAATTGAAGCCATTTTATCACCGACTTCATTAATCGCTTGATCCCAAGAGATCTTTTTCCATTTTCCGCCTTCTAACTTCATGGGGTATTTCAGGCGTTTTTCGCCATGACCATGTTCACGCAGTGCAGCACCTTTCGCGCAGTGACCGCCAGCGTTGAACGGGTGATCGAATGCGGGTTCTTGACCCGTCCATACACCATTTTGTACTTCTGCATACACACCACAACCTACGGCACAGTGAGAACAGATGGTACGTTTGACTTCGGTGGGAACATTATGGCCAATATCTTCTTGGGCCTGTGCTTTACGCATCATGCCTGTGCCCAGCATGGACGCCGCAGCGATCCCTCCTGTGGCAAGACTTGCCGATTTTAAGAATTGACGACGATTGAGACCCAGTGCTGGCGCTTTAGTTTCGACAACCTGGTCTGTTTTGCGGGTTAATCGCATCACACACTCTCCTCTATTTTAGTTTTAAAGCGACGCATAATAGCTACGAATATGGTCGGTTTCGCGGTAGTTCTCACTTTTAGGCTCTGTGGTTGCTGCCGTTTTTGTCGAAGCTAACGCTTGACTACTCACAGTGACCACTGCGCCTGCCGCACTGCCGAGTGCCAATGCTTTAAGCAATTGACGACGGCCCATGTCGGAAGCTGGCTTCTTCATAGTGTCTCCTTGTGTTACTGGATAAGGTGGTACAAACGGCTACCACCTCGGTTATTGTGGAAGCCTAAGCTTCCGTTATTGTTGCTAAGGTAAACATTAATCTCACCTTCGCAGTTTGAACTCATCTCTAACATTTACATTTAGCACGCACATGCCGCGCTATCACTCAGTTTAGTCTTAGTTCATTAACTCTACTGGTTTTGCTAAATCGCTGGTGGCTGGCTGTAAGTCTGCGCTGCCTGGGCAATTGACTGGAATATCTAAGCTTAATTGCTCAAAAGCACTGGCTTCCATTGCAAAAAAAGCTTTTGCTAGCTGTGCAACCGTGGCGTAAAACGCCGCACTTGGCGCTTTGGCTAAATTGTCGCAAAAACGGCCAATCCAGCTGCCGATATGGCGTTGGTAAAAAGCCAATTGGCGATAACTTGGCGCTTCTAAAATCAGGGTTCCCATCACTTCACACAGGGCTGCAACGTGATCTTCGGGTTCCTTGACGTTGTCTTCGCGTTCAAACCCTAGTTGCATTAAGTCTTGGCGTAGCAATGCCAGTGGTTTATCCATCAATGAGCCCGTCATAAACCAGCTGCCGTAGGGCAGGATCTCACCGCAACCTACACCGAGGAACAGGGCAAAATACTCGTCTTCTAGTTGTGCGCTGTTGAACTGCTGTGCGGCGAGTTGGAGTGATAACCAAGCTTTAGTCATCTCGTTGTCTTCATTGGCATCAATTTCAAGATTGGCCAAAAAGTGTAGCAGTTCAGGGCTTGGCTGACGGCGCAATAGGGCGGCTAACAGTTGATAGATATCGGCTCTCAACTGATCGTTTTCTGAAACTTGTCTTACTGATTCGGTCATAGCGGATCTCTTATCGCAGTTGCTTTTCAGGATCTTGAAGAATGTCTTCAAACATGTCTTTTACCCGGCAGTCGCCACACATTTTCAAGCGTTCAATATTGGCAGAAAATGCGCTGTGCGCGCCGACCATATCCAGCATCCGATGCACCATAGATTGGGTCGCAAAAGGAGAGCCGCAGCGAATACATTCGAAGGGGGCTTCTTCTTTCAGGGTGTGTTGTTGCTGACGGGCAGCTTTATCAAAGTTAATTTGTGGCGTAAGGCTTATCACTTTTTCAGGACACGCTGCCTCACATAAACCGCATTGCACGCAGTTTTGCTCGATGAAGTGTAGTGCAGGTTTGTCGCCACCATCTTGTAATGCCATCGTGGGACAAATTGCCACGCAGGACATACACATAGTGCACTTTTCTACATTCACACTGACTTTGCCAAAGGGAATATTGTTGAGGCTGAGGCAAGTATCGATTTCACCCGCTTGGCTATTGAGGTGGTCGATCGCTTCAAATAGCGTATTGCGTTTAGTGGTCGAGGCAAATGCGGCGGGCACAATCACGGGCCAATCTAAGCTGATATCGAGCATCGAATCTAAATCGGCAAGCATGCTCGGGTCGATGAGGCTAATGCGTTGTGGCTGGCCCATTTCATCTAAAATGCTATTGGCTAACGACAGTTCGCCTTTAAGCATTTGCGTTAGGGTTGGCGCTGTTGCATCGGTGTTGAGGATCAGCACTTGGCGCGCGCCCCAAGCGAGAACTGACAACCAATGATCTACGCTAGCAACGGTAATTTCTTCGAGGGCAACGGGGATGATGTCGCCTGCTAAATCGTCGCTAATAAAGTTGGCGCCGACGGCATTATCGTGGAACAAGATCACTGGTGCGGTTTGTGCTTGCTCGCGGAACCGACTAACGATTTTGTTAAGGTATGAATGCAAAGCTTGCGGCGTAGGTAAATCGTAACTGATAGCACCCGTTGGGCAAGCGCTGGTACAACTGCCTGCGCCGTGGCAAAGATATGGATCGATTTCAATTTTCTTTGCGACACTGCTGATCGCATCTGCTGGACAGAAGTTGAGGCAACGATTACAACCATTGATGCCATTGCGGTCGTGGGCACAGATATCTGGGTTAATTTTGACGTAGCGCGGCTTATCAAATTGGCCTATGAGATCGGGAATTTGCGCAAGGGCATCTTCGAGTTTTTCAGCGTCTTGGCCCACGTAAAAATAGCCGGGTGGCAGCATTTCTAAGTTCAAACAAGCTGCGCTGCTCAAATCGAGCACGATATCGAAATGGGGTTTACGGATTGACACTAAACTGAGTTCGGCTGCACCATCTTGATGTTCAACACTGACTTGAAATTGGCCTAAAAAGCCTTTTACGCCAATGAGTTTGTTGTAATAGCTTTCGACATCAGTTGCCGCTGCCATGACACGTTCTAGGTGCGCTTCATCTTGGCTGGTAATGGCTTCGTTGGCTAAAATTACCCGATGGGCCATAGTGGACAATTTGTCCGCGGCGAGGCGAGCCAGATCTTCTGGGCCAATAATAAGAACATTGCCTTCGGTGGTATAGCTGACGGTTGGCGGGATCAGATTCTGCAACATCTGAGTTTGCGTTAATACCTGTTGTCGCGCTTGTTTTAACGCTTCTTGGGTTTGATTGGTCATCAAATAAGTGCTCACATTGCGTTCCTGAACAGTACTTTGGCTGTTTCTTGTTTTACTGTATCTGGGCAGATTTAGGCGGCTGGTAATAAGTAAGTCATTGCCTTTTCTGCTTTTATCTAAGCTTTTTATATCTTAGTACAGCAATTCACATACCAAAGTTACGGACATTAAAATTAGCTAAACTGACGTTAAACAACTCGGGTATGTACCTGAGCTAAGGGCTCTGGTGCATTTTGGGGTAGGTCATCAGTCTCCCCATCCAAATTGTCCGTTATCGGCTCAACTGCCCATTCGATTTCGACTTCATTAGTCTCATGAGTTGTTGTTTCGCTTACATCAAGACTCGCGGATGGATTGCTTTCTTCAGTTTGTTGCTTGGCTAAAGCAGCTGATTCTTCATCCGAGGTCTCGCTGTCTTCGGCTATATAACGGAAGACTTTTTGCATCAATTCAGCTGAGACTTCTGCACTGAGTTTCGGTTGATTACTGTAATCGAGTGCATATTCCAAAAGCCCATCTATCTCGTTGAAATGCGGTTGTTTCCACAGTGCACGTAGCGCTGCAGATTTAGCCGCAGGGTCAACATTGGCGCCCATAAAACTTGCAAAGCTGCCGCCTATTTCAATTTCGTCGGGATTGGGTAAATCCGCTGCAGTGAGGATGCGATTAGGATCGTCATGCTCTGCAGTATTAGGTTCAAAGGCTGACTCTGTGGGTTGAAGCTGCTCAACTGCCATAGTGGGCTCGGCTACGATGGTCTCCAGAGGTGTGGTTTCCCCGTCAGCTCGCGCTTCCTCTGCTGCAACTTGTTCGCGCCGTTGGTTCCAGCGACTCAGTAGCCCGCCTGTTTTTTGTATGGATTCAGCCATTAGTCCCTCCGTAATGGATCGTGACTCGGGCCTTGATTATTACGGCCATCGACATGTTTACGGCGATGAGCGGCAATTTCGACTTCACCATATTGGGTGATAAAGGCTTCAATCCAACAAGCGATAGCTTTTGGCATCAATAAGTTGAGGACAGGGGTATTGCCCTCAAGACAACCCGCCGCGACATTCTGATCCGCCGATAATGCCGCCGGTATCCAAGTGCCATCGGCCGTTTCATCACATACTAAATACAGCATGGCGTTATCTAAATCGAGATTGAGGCGATAGCTGGCGCGTTCGTCTTTGTGCAGTTCGAGTAGCACTAAGGTTGCATCGTCTGGGGCTTGATGGGTGGCGGGAAGTAGGTGATCAATTTCCCATTGTACTGAGGTCCAGCGGCCAACTTGCTTCTCTACTTTCTTGAGTGAAACGTACATAGGCCAAACACTAGTTGTATGTTGCATTGTCTCTCCGTCTCAGCCGTGTTGATGGACAAACCGTAGAGTGAACGGTTCGGTTTTACCAACAAATTGCGATAAAAGGTCACTGCAATATTGGTGCCAGTAAACATAGTGGATTAGTTTGAGCTAGATCATCAAAAACACCCTATAAATTGGACATTTTGTCCAGTACAGGATTTTGTTTGGGACATAAAAGGGCTAATGAAAAATCAGCATTGCGGCAGATCACGCATTTAACCCCAATTTTTATGTCTAGGTATAAATATTGCTATGCTCTGGCCATGACTCGTTAAGCGGTAACATTATGATCTCTGAAAATATCACTATTCCTGATAACAACATGAGCACAGATAGCGAAATAGCGGTAGCCAATCCTTCTCAAAAAACTCAGCATCAGTGTTCTTTTGTGAGAACTCAAGTGGAAGTACCGCTAACCATTGCTGTAAAAGCAGTGAATGAAGCCGGGGAAGTGTTGGATAAATTTGTCGCCTGCGAACGTCCGCTTACCGTGTATTTGAACTGGCGACCAATAGTGACACTTATGACCCTAGGGGCGAAACCTGAGTCACTGGCGTTAGGTTATCTTAAGAACCAAGGCTTTATTTCGGATGTGAGCTTACTGGACTCTGTTATCGTCGATTGGGATGTGAGTTCTGCAGCCGTGGTTACCCGTGAACAAACCGCTGATCTTGATGAGAAACTCTCTGAAAAAACGGTGACATCAGGTTGTGGTCAAGGCACGGTTTATGGCAGTTTTATGCAAGATTTAGACGGCATTAATTTACCAACGCCAAGTCTTAAGCAAAGCACCCTTTATAGCTTACTGAAAAATATCAACGAATATAACGAAACCTATAAAAATGCGGGTGCTGTACACGGTTGCGGCTTGTGCGAAGACGATAAAATTATGGCTTTCGTCGAGGATGTTGGCCGTCATAATGCCGTCGATACTTTGGCTGGGGATATGTGGCTGACTCAGGATCGCGGCGATAATAAGATATTTTATACCACTGGCCGCTTAACTTCGGAAATGGTGATTAAAGTCGCCAAAATGGGGATCCCTATTTTGCTATCACGCAGTGGCGTGACTCAGATGGGCTTAGCACTAGCGCAGCAGTTGGGTATTACTATTATTGCCCGCGCCAAAGGTCGTCACTTTTTGGTGTACCACGGTAGTGAAAATCTGCAGTTTGATGCCAATACGGCTCCTTAGCCTCAAGTCAGCTAAGACTTACATGCAGTAACGAAGAATAAGACAAGGAAACAAGATGACGTCTGCCAGTGAATTGGTCTACATGAGCGCGAAGCAAGTGGCCGAGTATTTAGATCTTAATGAGAAAAAAGTCTACGCCATGGCTAATGACAGAATTCTCCCCGCCACTAAAATCACCGGTAAATGGCTATTTCCGAAAGTGTTAATCGACCGTTGGGTAATGGATTCTTGCCACAGTGGCATGCTGACCGACCGTTTATTGATCACTGGTAGTGACGATCCACTATTATCTATGCTGGTGGCGCGTTTGATGGCGCAAGTTGGTAGCCGTGAGTTGATAAGCTACAGCGCAACAGGTTCACGCTTAGGGTTAGAGTTGCTTGCTAAAGGTTATGCCGATGTGTGCACCTTACACTGGGGTAGCATGGAGGATAGAAATATTCGCCACCCAGCTTTACTTAAAGGTTATAACAACCATCAACAATGGATCATGGTGCATGGTTACTCCCGTCAGCAAGGGTTGATCATGCGTGCCGATATGCACCACAGATGCCAAGAAGAAGATAAAGTCGTGAACTTGCCTTGGCGTTGGGTGAGTCGTCAGGGGGGCGCAGGTAGCCAACAGCACTTAGAGCATTGGTTATTAAAGCAAGGTGCTCGCTTAGATCAACTTAATGTCGTGCTAACTGCCTATAGTGAACGCGAGTTGGCGGGTTATATCGCTAGGGGGGATGCCGATATTGGTTTTGGTTGTCAATCTGTGGCTTTGGAAAGTGGTTTAAGTTTCGTGCCGCTGATTAAAGAGTCTTTCGATTTCGTTATGCCGCAAAGCATTTACTTCCGTCGTCAACTTCAACAACTTTTTACTATGTTGGCGAGCGGTCACTCGAGGCAAATGGCGGCACTACTTGGTGGCTATGATCTTACAGACTGCGGACAACTGCTATGGAGTGCGAGCTAATCCACTCAACTCGATAATGGATTAAGGTGAATAGAGTTGAATGGTCTCTGAACTACTTATTACTGCTACTACATGCTGATATCTAATGTAGTCAGCTACTAACGAATAAGTATCAAAGAGACCCTCTTTCTATTGCTGATTACGTCGTTTCGACTTTCTATGGTGGGTGGGTGGGAGGCAATTACTATATATAGGTAAAGTATCTTCATCGCCAAATACACTCAGAGTGTCATCTTCTTCTGTTGTTCCCCGTCATTCTCCCATTAACGACTCTATATAAAAGTGGAGGTGAGATATTCCGGTTCGAGCAGCCGTTATTCTCATTTAAATCTGATAGCATTCATGCTCATAATCCCTTTGTCTTGATACTGTACGCTGGCAATCAATTGGGCCAAATTACAGATAAAGCGCTATTTTTGTGGATAACTTTGGGGGTAAGTGGTGTGTATCTTGTGGCTAGATTAGATAATTAGCATTAACTGCAAATTTCCTTAAAATAGGGGTTGCATAAAATCTTCTGCTGCCTATAATGCGCATCCACTGACACGGCAGTCAGCGAAAGCCAGCTGACAAGTTAGGTTGAATTAAGCAGGTTACTCTCCGTTGAGAATGGCACTTAATTCAATCGCAGCTAGAAGTTGTAAAAACTCCTTGACGCGAAACGGGAAATGCGTAGAATACGCAGCCCTAGCCAACTGGAAGCGTTCGGCGCTCAGTGTGGTACTCACCTTCTCTTATGAGGTTGAGTTGCTCTTTAACAAGATAAAACAAGAAATCTGTGTGGACACTCACAGGTGTTGAGTTAATCGAAACTGCTTAACCTTCGGGTTGGCAGTCAAAATTTAAATCAATGTAACAATGAGTGTTCATAGTAATATGTACAGTTTGTTTCGGCCCTTCTTTTATAGGGAGTGCGAGAAACAAAAAAATCAGAATTCATTGAGCCGCTGAAGTCGCAAGACGGAAGCAAAAAAACTTTAATTGAAGAGTTTGATCATGGCTCAGATTGAACGCTGGCGGCAGGCCTAACACATGCAAGTCGAGCGGCAGCGCAAGGGAGTTTACTCCTGAGGCGGCGAGCGGCGGACGGGTGAGTAATGCCTAGGGATCTGCCCAGTCGAGGGGGATAACAGTTGGAAACGACTGCTAATACCGCATACGCCCTACGGGGGAAAGGAGGGGA
>NZ_JAGTUL010000052.1:0-20999 GCF_018224605.1 Shewanella sp. M16
GGCATTAAATGTTTTAAGTATTTCAAATATTTCAAATACTTGATATTGAACTTTACCCCCCATTGGGGGTATAATGGCTTTGTGGTCGGGAATAGTCCAAGACCAAAAAAAGGATTGTTAATCATGAATATAAACGAAGCTTTTAACATTTTAAATCTTATCGGCACTGTTTCATTTAGTGAAGTAAAAAAAGCTTATAGAGCTTGTTCTTTAAAATATCACCCTGATCGTAATCCAGCGGAAGCGGAAACGATGAAGCTAGTTAATATCGCATACGATTTTTTATCTAGCCTCGATCAAGATCCTATTAGTGAGACTGACGGCTTTGTCCAAAACGATTACAGCGAGCTTTTCAACACTGTATTAAATCAGTTGTTTGCGCTCCAAGAACAAAACGAAATTGACATAGAAATTTGCGGTTCTTGGATATGGATCACTGGCGATACTAGGCCATTAGCGCCCCAGTTAGGCCGCAAAGAGGGCGGGATCGGATGCTTTTTCTCTAAAAAAAATGGGGGTTGCTGGTACTACCGCCCATCTGAATATAAAAGCCGTAACCGCAAAGCGCACTCAATGGACGAAATTAGAGAGCGTCACGGCAGCACCAGAGCGACAAGACAAACATTTAATAGACAGCTAACAGCTTAAAGAGGATAGGGCGCGAGAGCGCCCTTTAGGGGGCTTTATGCTTAATGTTGAATTAGTCGTTAAATCTCTTGCTCGTCATCTGTCTGGTAAATGGATTTTTGACGCACTCCGCCAAACTCAGAACAGCTATTATTTACATGATAGAAACGGAATTTATATTCTGTTTCAAACTGGCGTTTATAAAAAAAACAATCCACAAATATCAATAAATTATTCAGACCCAAGGAACAACCAATTAAGGCGCATTGCTATTATTGGTTGCTCACTTAATAAAAGCATTCAGTCTATAAAAACAGATATTGAAACTCGTTTATTTTGTGAGCTTGAAAACGCTAGGGCAGAACGGGAGAAAGTTGTTAATTCTCGAAAACAAACTTTATTAGGTGATCAATACCGCTTTCACATGGTCAGCGCATTATCTCAAGTTTTTGAAGTGGAAAAGCGAACCAGTTCTTACACGTTTCAAACTTATGATTTAGTTGGGCTAGATATATCAGCCCATCACGGCAAGAATAATAATTTTAATTTAACAATTAACGATGTTAGTTTAGATGATTTGATTAAAATTGCTAACATCATAAAAGAGGGAAAGCTAAATAAATAAAAGCGCAGCCTAACTAGGGTTTAATAGCGAAGTCTTTAAACCCTAGTTAGGCTGCTAACAAGCAAAGCGCGTTAGGTGTAGGTGAAAATGAATCCTATAACTATTAATGCGCTACATATCCCAGAAAGTAAAACATAAGATAAAAACCTAATCGGTGAATCTTGTTTACTTTGGTTTTCTCGCATTGCCTCTTTTATGCACTCCTTAATTTCGCTCTTGATAGTTTTAGAAACTTCGGCTTGAAATTTAACAGCGTGATTATCAATTTCCTCAGTTATTTCTAAAATCGTATTGATTTTAGTTTGAAATGAGTTATCAAAAGCGGCAGGTATTGTTTGCAACGCTTTTGATAAGTCGATAACGTGATCTTGTAAAACTGCAAGTTGATCTAGTGTCATTGTGCGGATTAGTCTTTCCCAATCCGTAGGCTCTCCTTTTGCCATTTTTCAAACTCCTTTTAAGCAGTCAGCGAAAGTTTTGCAAACTCCGCATCTAATTTAAGAGCGTGAGATACGGCCAAGCGGTTAGCCGTCCGTTTTATAGATAAAATGGC
The DNA here is from genome assembly GCF_018224605.1 of Shewanella sp. M16. Classification (NCBI taxonomy): domain Bacteria; kingdom Pseudomonadati; phylum Pseudomonadota; class Gammaproteobacteria; order Alteromonadales; family Shewanellaceae; genus Shewanella; species Shewanella sp. M16. The sequence goes on from NZ_JAGTUL010000052.1 coordinate 1,806, forward strand.
GCGTTCGGTCTTATCTTCCGTTTCCCTTATTGCCGATTTATAATCGGTTTCATCTTCCAAAGCATCCGAAAAGGTGCATTTAATTTGTTCTAACAAATTAAATATTTCAGAATTAAAAATAGCGGGTAACTCGGTCAAAGATTTACGGCCTATCGTTTTTAATAAATCAGCTTCAATCAATGTCTGAAATTGTCTTTCTATATTAACAGACTCGTCAACTTTGTTTAATAAAACAATTAATGATGAAGGGCTAACCCCTAGATCTAAAAGATTGTCAATTGTGCTAACGGTGTCTTTTTGTTGCTTGGTTTCTGGCGTTGTTGGAATCAAAAAGAAATCTATATCTTCATGTGAGCCAGTGTTGCGCTTTAAGCCCATCATAAAGTTTTCAATATTTGACGAGCCAACATCTATAACAACAATGTTACCTAAATCTATTTGTTGGATAACGTTTGTCATATCCTTGGCGGATATACCCTCGCTTTCTATTCCGTCCGTGTTTATTGTTTCAACTCTGATTAATTCAGCGTTTGGCAAGCGTGGCATTAGAAACGTTTGGCAAATGGTACTTTTGCCAACGTTACCTGAGTTATTCAATACAGCTATTTTCAAATATTCCATTTTTAACATTCCTTTTAACTTTAACTGCTTTTAAGGCGGTTTACATGCTTTCTTAGTTGAGTTGATGATATTAAAGAGTGAGTTTTTACCCACTCTTTAACATCGTTTGAGTTATAGCCAAGCTTGACAATATCGTTAATTAAATGAGGGCTCATATCATGAAAAATTTCTTGCCATTCACTAGAGCTAGTTAATGATTCTAAAGCTGGTTTTTCTTTTAAGCCCTCAAGTTTGAGGGCTGGTTTAATGCTTGGCTTTGCTAGTTCTGTTGCGGGTGATAATTTCGATTTAGCCAATGCTTTTCTATATAAAGATTGAAAGTGTATTGTGCTAATCCCTAGTTCTAGCTTTTCATTTAGAACAGGCAATTTATAACCTTTGTCAACCAAAGATTTTAAATAAATCAAGTGATTATTGAAAACAGCTTGTTTAGGTAGCTGGTTTTCAATATCCGCTTTCATAGATTCCTTTAAATCTTCAAAATCCATTAATGAAATTCCATTTTATAACACATTCGTTATTTATAGCCGTTTTTGTATGCAAAAACAATCTTAGCCGTGTTTTTTCTTGTCCTACTAAGCCGATTTTGAGCTTTTAAAGGCTTTAATTTGGCGTAATTTAGGCGCTTTTGTGCATCTAACAAGGCTTTAAAGCGGCTTTTTTTGGGCTCGAAACGGGCTCGAAAGTGGCGCAGTATATGGTGGTATGTAAAGCCGAAAGGCTAAACATAGGCACGCTGTCGAAAGTATACTTCTTGCTCCGCAAGTCATATACTGTTCGCGTGCTTAGGGTTAACCCTAATACCCTTTTAAAACTCTACGAGTTCCTATTATGAGCAAAGAAAAAGCCACAGAGCATATACAGATCAAGCTAACACCCACAGAGTTCAAGCCCTATGGCGAGCTGTTGGCTGTCACAGGGCTTAAGAGTGCAACGCTTTTTAAGAAAATATTGCTTAGCCGTGAAGTCGAATTGGCGATTGATAAAAACGCCAATGTCGATAGGAAGCGGCTTGTTTTCTTGGCAAACAAGGCATCTAACAATATCAATCAAATTGCAAAGAGTTTGCACCAAGCGCACAGAGGCGGGATTGTTAACGAAAGGGTTTATGTTGAAACCCTGAATAACCTTATTTCGCTTGAAAAGCTTTTCTCAGGGGCGTTAGACAAATGTTAGCCAGAGTTACAGGCGGCAAATCTGGCATCGTAAATTATTTGATTGACGGTATTAAATCAGGCCGCGAGCTAGATAGAGATCAACTTGATAAGAGAATTTGCTTAGAGGGTAATCTAAATCTGACTGATGAAATCATTATGTCAATGGATAGCTCTGAAAATTATTTGCATATTACTTTGAGCTTTAATGAAAAAAACATTACAAGCGAGCAGATCGAGCAGGTTTATTGCGCTTATAGGGATAAGCTTTTAAACGCTTACGACCGCGAGGAATACAACATTTACGCTGAGATTCACCAGCCAAAAATCAAGAGTTATCAAGATAAAAAAACGGGTGAAATGGTGGAAAGATTCCCACACGTTCACATCGTTTTGCCAAAAAAAAATCTAGTCACTGGCAAAGCATTTAATCCTTTTGGACTTTATAGCGATTCTGTTAAATATCATGATTCTATTCAAGAGTCGATTAATAGAGGCTTTAATCTGTCATCACCTTATGACAGCCAGCGCCCTATTAGTTTTGAAGGAAACGCTAAGTTTTTGAGTCGTTATAAAGGCGACACGTTCAAGGGCGCTAATGTTGCGTTAAAGTCTCAGGTACTGGATTTAATTTTAGACAAAAAACTTTCTAGTAAATCAGAGCTGGTTAATGAGCTTTCAAAAATTGGCAAAGTCTCATTTGGTAAAGCTGGTTCTAATGATGAATATATTAAGTTTATGCCTAATGGTGGTTCTAGGAATGTTAGATTAACAGAGGCTTGCTTTGGCGATAGCTTCTTAGAGCGCAGAGAATTAAAACGTGAAAAGCCAAGTGATAAAGAAATTGGCTCTTTAGTTAATGAGTGGGTTAATACCGTTTCACACGAAAAAAAGTTTATTCATTCCGCATCACCTAAATTGCGAAAAGAATATTATTCACTAAATGCAACTGATAGAGAGGGTTTTTTAAATGAATGTAGAAATAGATTCAGAAATGAACATTTTCCAACGCGAGGACGGGCGGCAAATATCGAGCTTAGTCTTAAACGAAATGGATCAAGAACTTTTGCCAACATCGCAAACGGCTTGCCAAGTTTGCCCGAACGCAGTTTGGCTAGAAGTCAAAGAGGAAGGAAAAGTATTACCGAAGGTATTTTGCCAAGTAATGAAAAGCATAATTTGGACGCCACTAGATCCAGTAGAGGTTCTGAACTGCGACGGGCTTCTGTTGGACGACTCGGAGGACGAATAAGTAGCTTTGAAGGATTCAAAGTAAATGCAAACATAAAGTCAGCACCTAATAAAGCTGAGCAGATAAAAGGGCGGGTAAGTAGTTATAAGGGCTTTAAAATCAATGTAAGCATTAAGTCTAAGGATATTAAAGCACCTATTGATGATAAGCCTTTGACGCTTGCTGAAACTCTTTTGAGCGAGCATAAAGACAATGCTTTAAAAGAGGGTGAATTAAAATATTTTAGGATGTTAAGACGTGAATTAAAAGCTGATAATCTTTTAGATAGCTTAGTTTTAAGTCATGGAATAAACAAAGATGATTACAGTGTTTTTATTGCTAAAGACGGTTCCCAGCGTATAAGAAGTGGTACAATTGGATTTAACGTAAGTGATTTCTGTACTAAGCACATGCAAATGTCTTGGACAGAAACAAAAGGGATTTTAACTGATTCATACCGCAATCAGTTAGAAAATAAACGTGACAGAAATATTGTTAATTCTATTACTTTCGCTAGTAGATATGTCACACAAGGTTATAAATCAGCCTCTAAAATAGACCGTTTAAATGAATCTGTAATGATTCTTAAACGACTACAAAAATTAGAGAAGCAAGGAGCAAATGATATGTTAAGTACATTAGAAAAGTTCAAAGATAAAATTACCACTCAAAACTCGATCTCTGTTGGTTCCGAAACCAGCTTAGAGAAAAGCTTTGAACAGATTAAGCGTAGCCGCGAGCTTGCAGAAAAACTAGATTTCAAGATCTCCGACATTGTAGCGCGTAAAGATCTTAAGAATGGCAAAGTCGAGTTCCACGACTTCAATTCTGGAAATGTAGCTTTTACCGATGTAGGCAATAGAATTATTTTTAATGATAAAGAGCCCGATGTGGGTCATATAGCCGCAGCTATGGCTATCGCATCTGAAAAGTTTGGCGTCCTTAAGATCTCGGGCACCAAAGAATTTAAACAGCAATTAATAGACGTAGCTGTTGCCAAAAATCTGAGAGTTGTTTTCGATGATAAGCAAATGCAGTCCGATTTCTTGAAAGCCCGAGATTTACGCGATAATGCCCCTAAAAACGAGCAAAAACTTGCTGATAATGACGACAAAAACGCCATTACCAATGGGGCTAATGAAGCTAGGGAGGCTAAGGAAGTGGAAAAAGAGGACAAGTTTATTGTCAATTATAAATTTGATAATGCGACTAAGAAAGTTGAGCTTGAAATCAACGGCAAGCACCCAAGCACCATAGAACCTGAATTACTCGACAAGATAAAAGACAATGATGCTTTCTTGAAAAACTACTCTAGTGAAGAAGTGCAGAACGGCACTTTAGATCTCGACAAAGCACCTCAATCTGTGCCTTTCCCGCGTATATATGACGATAAAGGCCAGTTTGTAACGCCTTACACTGTGCAAGATGATAAGCCAGAGGCGAAACAAGAAGCCACGCCAACGGCCAAACAAGAAACCACGCCAGAGGCCAAGGAAGAAGCCACGCCAACGGCTAAACAGGAAGCTAAGCCAGAGGCCAAGCAAGAGACTTACATTGTTACTTATAAATTCGACTCTGAAAGCAGCAAGCTTGATTTACAAATTAATGGAAAACACCCCACTTCCATTAAACCGTCAGTATTAGACAAAATCGCTAAAGCTGATCCTTTCTTGAAGAACTTCACAAAAGAGGAAGTGCAAACAGGTAAGCTTGCGTTAGATAAGGCGGGAACCGAGCAGCCAGCGCCACGAACTTATAGCAGTGAAGGGGTAGCTATCAAAATCGAGTCAAACGCTCAAGAAGCGCCTAAGATGAAGATGTAAAACTAAAGGGCGGATAACCGTTTTTAGCGGTCGCGTTCCGCACCGGCTAAACGGTTACTCAAGCATTGGGTGAACGTCCTCCCTTGGTTAAGTGAACAGCGAATTAACCAGGGGAGATTCCCCCCAATAAAACAAACCAGCAAACCCAAAAATCAAAAAAAAAAGCCCTCAAATTGAGGGCTTTATCTTATCCGTAACACTTAGTTTTTTGTATGTACCTTTCATCTAAAACAGGGTTCATTCGATAACCTGCGATAAATTTATTGGCATATTCATCATCGCCCAAGATTCTCAAATTCAGATAAACGAGATTAAGTTCATCATATAATTCGTTCCCTTCTCGACAATGAGACTGACTGCTAACGCGCTTAATCATGTCTTTTAAATAGAAGATCTTTGCACAGGTATCGCTTGAAAAATGCGATTGTTTTTGTAACTCGTATTTCTTAACCCAATCGTTAAAGGGCTCTAACTGCTCACCACCTTTTAATGTTTTCCAAGTGGTAAGCAGATTCGGAAGTGTTCCATTTTCCATAAAATCTTACTCCGTGTTATTTGCTATTTAGATGCAACGGGAAAAACGGGTAAACCCCCTTTTTCGCTAAAAATTTGAGTGCATTCAGGATAAGCTGAGCAGCCCCAAAAAAATGACGGTTTGCCTTTAACTAGCTTGGTTTTACGTCTGCGAACTAACCCGCTTTCACACTCAGGGCATTTATGAATAGCCGAAATAATGACCTTAGCTTTTGGCTGTAAATTGGGTTTACCGTTCAACTCAGGAAACGTTGATTTACAATCAGGGTAATTAGTACAAGCGTAAAAGAAGCCTTTTTGACCTTTACGTCTTGATAAATGACCCTGTTCACAATTAGGGCATTTCTCCATGTTTGAACTAATGTTCATTGGATTGAGTTTTAAATCGGTTATCCGTTCATCGAGATAAAACTCTAACTTTTCGATAAACTGCTGAATAGTCATTTCGCCTTTTTCTATGCTTTGAGTGTAGCCACTCCAAACCGCAGAAATATCAGGCGCTATAACATCATTCGGTAAAGCCGCGCAAAACTCTTGCCCCGCTTCGGTCGTTTTCCAGACTTTTTCCTTATAACCTTTTTCTTCGCAAATAGTGACGAGGTTAAAGTTATCAGCGATTTTAGCTAAAATCCCTGCCCTTGTAGCTTCTGTGCCAATTGAGCCCGATTCATTGGCATTATCTTTGTCTTTGGCTTCCAACACCTTTCTAAGTTCGGGATCACTGACATATTTAGCGGCTCTTGTCATTGCTGCTAATAGGGTTGATTCGACAAAGTATTTAGGGGGGGTCGTTTTTTTCTTTTCAAAACTTGCATCGAGACAAGCTATGTCTAAGCCCTTAGATAATAGCGATAAATCTAGCCCTTCAATTGGCTTGTCTGCTTCAATGTCGCCTTTAAAGAGGCTTTCCCATCCCTGAGACTTTAAAACGGTTTGAGTCGCGACAAACGTGTGATCCTTAACGCTTAACGTCACCTTTGTTTTGTCTCTAATAGCTTCGGGATAAAACAAAGCAATAAAGCTCTTGGCTACCAGTTCATAAACATTTCGCTCTTGCTCTGTTAGCTTGATCCCTTCACCCGATTTTTCAGTCGGGCAAATGGCGTGATGCGCTTCAATCTTTGAAGCGTCAAAAGCTTTATGGTGCAAATTCTGACAGGCATCGATCACAGGCTGTAAGTCTGGACGAGTACCCGCGACCGCTTGCAAGATTAAATCTTTCTTTGCTAAGTGTTCATCTGATAAATAACTGCTATCACTGCGAGGATAAGCTAACAATTTATGCGTTTCATACAAACTTTGTGCAATGTTTAGCGTTTCTTCTGCACTGTAACCGAATTTTTTCGCACACGTTTGTTGTAGCCTAGAAAGGCTGTAAGGCATTGGCGCGGCTTTCTTCTCTGTTGTGTTAGCAATATCGGTAATGACGCCATTATTGCCACTTGTGGCCGCAATAATATTATTAGCGTTTGACTCGTCAATGATGCGGTTTTTTTCGTCCACAATATCGCTGTCACTTGGCTGGTGTCGTGTTTTGAAAATGCCTTGCTTAGTTTCCACATTCGCAGAAATATCATAGTAAAAACTGGCTTCGTGGTTTTTATTCGCTAAAGTTCGGCTGTTGATAAGCCCGAGTACCGCGCTTTGCACTCGGCCTGTGTTTAGCACACCGTCAAAGCCTTGCTCTCGGGCTTTGAGTGTATGCGCCCGAGTCAGGTTATACCCAAAGAGTTGATCGCCTATAGAACGTGCTAAAGCGCATTCTGACCAGCTTTTAAAATCTTCGTTCGGGCGTAAATCGGCTAAGGCTTTTTGCATTGGAGCTAAGTTTAAATCTGCTACCAATAAGCGTAAAACAGGCTTTTTGTTGTTACAGTAAGTTAAGATTTCATCGATCAAAAGCTGACCTTCTTGATCTCTATCGCCAGCGTTTACAACTGTTTGAATTTTATCACTATTTACCAGCTTTATGATTAAGTCTAAACGGTCTTTTGACTCTGCTTTTGGCTTTAGCTTTGGCGGGTAAACAGCTTTGATTGGTAAATCATCAAAGACCCAATTTTTATATTTTGCATCATAATCTTCGGGGTCGAAAAGCTCTAGCATGTGACCAAAGCAAGATGTAATAAGATTATCCCCAATCTCATAATAACCGCCTTGCATTTTCTTACCTGCAATTCCTCCCAACCCTTCATAAATGGCTTGAGCAAGTGATGGTTTTTCAGCAATAAATAGTTTCATAATTCGATATTCCCTTATCTAATTTGGCAATCAAAACGACCGCCATGTTTGCGGTTGCGTTCTTGACATTCGCATTGTTCTCTAAACTCTGGTTCTAAGGCTGCGCAGCCAGTAGCAGGGGGCTTTATTGAGTCATGACACATTTGTCTCGCTTGAGCATCTTGTATCAAGTCGCAATCCATTTCTTCATAACCGATCACCATGCCTGTCGCATCTGTTTTAGGGCATTTTGGCGGCTTAGAGAAAAAGCCCAAGGTCGCTAAATACGTGTTCCAATCAATCAACACTTTGCGGCATTCGTTATGTGATGCAGGGATCGCTATCCCTACGGCACACAAAATAGCCTCGCATGCTAATTCATTTTTATTTTTGGCTTGTGCGCTACTAGCTGACAGTAATAAAGCAGCGGTTAATATTGACACTTTTAATCTGTTCATTGGTAAAGTCCTTTTATAAAGATAATAGTGGTACTTCGGGTTTGTTGTTAATTGAATAGTTAACTCGTTCTAAAAGTATCGGTTCGTCAAAGTAAAAAATTTTATCCATTATAAATGGACGTTGGTTTTCCTTGATTAAAATCGTTTTGATACCAAGCGGGGCGGTTTTATGTAAGATTGTACCTAATTCAATAATTTCATGAGGCATCATTAAAGGGCGTTTTTGCTTTGATGTATTTGCGCTAGTGCTAATACCCTTGCCTTTGCTTCTTGAGTCGCTTTTTACTTTAACCGTTTTCGTCCCAAGCGTGTCTGAAAGTCTTTTTACAGAATCGTCAACTTCTTTAGGAGGGAATACAACCCGAGCCGCTAAGTTTTTTAGGATATTTCCAGCCCCTGAAACATCATAAGCTTTTTTATCTTCTAACTGCTCATTGCTTTGATAGATGATTAAAAACCTAACATTGTAACCAGCGGTAAAACTGATTGAATGGGATATTTGTTGAACTCGACCTATCGCTGTAAATTCATCCATAACCATTAAACATTGATATTTTAATGAGGGGTCTTGCTCAGGTAATACGGATATATTTTCGCTAATGGCTTGTTCAAAAAATAAGTTAATTAGTTTTTTGAATTTACCAAGTGTTTTAGGGGCGATACCAATGTAAATAGCCGTTTTTTTGCGTCTTAAATCTCTAAAATTAAAATCAGAACCGCTAACCGAGGCCGCTACAACTTTATCACTAAAAATGGCTAATGGACTGACAAGGTTACTTAGTATTGACCCCCTCGTTTCGTCTGGCGCTTCAATAAAATTGTTAAACTCTAATATAGTTTCTTTCGATAAGTAACCGAGACTGATCTCGTTTTTCATCCACTTTACAAGCCCCCCATCTGGCGCTGTAAGCTCAAGGATATAGGGCAAGGTAGGCGTGACATTTTTAAGTTTTTCAGTGTCTAGCATCCAAAGAGCTAGCCCCTTGAATAGCTTCCCTGCCAACTCGTTCCAAATATCGTTTTTATCTCCTGTAAGGGGATAAAGCGAGTTAGTCATGACTAAAATATCACCGACTCTGAACGCATCATGACGCCTTACATAATCAAATGGATTCCAACGATGTGAGCGTAAATCCTTTGCCTCTTTACTCCCGTCTAAATCTTCGCTGTCATACTTATAATCGGGGTTATATCCACTTGGGCAAAATAGAAAAACTTCGTGATTATATTTCTGTCTGAATCCACCTGTTTTAATAAAATTTTCTAGCTTTAGGTCTAGCACGATAACAGAGTCAGTAAAAGTCACTAAATTAGGGATAACAATACTTACACCCTTACCGCTTCGCGTGGGCGCTCCTACACCTGCAAATAATTGACCCACTAACTCAACATATTTACCCGCAAATTTTCCTGTAGTCATTTTGCCAAGCAAAATAGAGGGGGTTTTGCGCTGTTTATCAGTTGGAAATAATCCAGATGCGGCTAGCTCTTTATCATTCGCCCATCTAGCAGAACCGTGTATTTCTTCTTGTTCCAAGAAGATGTAAAAAAACATAATGGCGATACCGATAGGGAACATCGTTACAACAAAAGAAATCAATAAACCAATTTGTAATACTTGAGTAAAAGAGTCGTCATTAATGTATTTAATTGAATTATTGTAAAGCGTGTCATAAGTCAAATAATCAAGGCTAATAAGCGTTGAATCTAAAAAATATGCCCCCCCTGCATATTGTCCAATAATAAAAAATATAAAAACAGACACTAAAACCGCACTCGTTAACCCGAGCTTTTTCTTTCCTGAAATAGCCATTAAATCATCCCTCGTTTAGCAGTTTATTTTTTAAAGCAGGGTCATAGTAAATCTCGGTTAATCGCGTATGTTTAAAAAATGCGATAACGTCAATACTGGTTCGAATGGTTCGCATAATATGGTGATAATCTAATGTCTGTCCGACCTCAGATTGCTTAACTAGCCCCGCTAGTCTGGATGGTGCCGAATAGCAGTTGTTAGCGTGAATAGTAGTAATTGAGCCCTCATGCCCTGTATTAAGCATTTCAAGGTATGTCCATGCTTCATCACCGCGTAACTCAGCCAGCAAAACATGATCAGGCTTCATACGCATACAAGCTTCAATGATTTGCTTTGGCGTTAATCCCCCGCGCTTATAGAACAGGTGCAAATGATTGGGATGATTGGGTAAATCAAGTTCGTGAACGTCCTCAACTGTAAAAATACGTGAATCGGTCGGGTAGCAGTCCACCATTGCTTTCATCACGGTTGTTTTGCCTGAACCTGTACCACCGACTAATAAAATGTTCATGTTGGCCGTAACAGCTTCTTTGAAGAATTGCTCATAGTTACCTGACTCTTTGAGATCAAGTAATGCTTGCTGTTTGTCGGTTAATAACGTTTCTGAAAATGCCATTGTTTTAGCATCATCAAACCGCCCCGAGGTTTGATAATCATTGAGTGAAAATCTTGAAGTGGAAGGTTTGCGAAAGGTCATACTGACAATGCCGCTTTCAGTCGCTGGCGGTATTGCAATTTGTCCACGCTCACCTTCGGGCAAAATGACCGAGGCAATCGGGTTAGCTTCTGACAGTGGGATTGTTAACTTGGCATATACAGATAAAGAACGCGCAAGATCCATGCAAAGTGAAAAGCTGAGATTAGGGAGGGCTTTACATTCCCATCCGTTCCCTTTATCAAACCAACACTTAAAAGGCTCATTGATTGCTATCTCAGTAAGTCCTTTATAACTCAATATTTCGTTGAGCCCTGCCATTTCCAGTTGAGATCTAACAGTCGTAGAGCTATCAAAGCTTTGGATTAAAGCATTCATATTGTTAACCTTTTAAATTTGCTCTTGGTTAATTGAAAAGCAAATTAACCAGGAGCAAATTACAATTATCTAAACTCGTAAACCGTGGACATATCAATGTCACGCGCCACAATAATATTGATGCGCTGACCGATTTTTGAGTAGCCAGTGGGTTTTATGTTTATGCTGGATTTAAGGGCTTCTGACGCCATATCACTGCCGTTGCTAGTTGAGTTGTCAAAACTCATACCTGAACCCGATTCAGTCGCTTTATTTTTCACAGTTTCGAGCGCGTCATCGATGAAGCTAAGCAAAATTGCGCCACCAAAGCGTTGCATAAAATGGTTATCTATCCATGCCTCAGAACCCGAAGCGCCTAAGCGTCCAGCACCAAGCGAATTAATTTGAATCGAAATCCCTCGGGGCGTTTCAATATCTGACCAATTCGTAAACAGGCGAGATTTGCCTTGTTCAAGTGCAACTCGTTGACGGCCACTGACCATTGATCCACGTTCAACCAGTAAAGCGGCACCGTTGGCGCTGTAAACGTCTTGCGTAACTCGACAAGTCACAAAGCCCTCATAATCAGAAATGATTTGCGTATAGAGCGCACAGGGAATAGATGAACCATGTATTAAGAGGAAATCTAACGCGCCTTGGCCGCGATTAGAGGCTACCCCATTATCAAAAGCGGGTACGTCATAAGACTTGTCGCTTTCTCTGGCTCCTGCGTTCTGTGACCCTGACGAACCAAGCTCGATCATCATTGCGCTATCCATTTTTCGCACTTCTGGCGTGATCTCAGCATTGCGGTTTTGTTGCCTTGGCGCGGTTGGCCGTGGCTGCGGCTGTGGCTGTGAAACCTCAATAGGTTGTTTAGGCTCTGGCATGGTTCGAGTAATCACAGGCGGTTGATAAGGGTTATCTATCGCCTGTTGCTGTTTCAACGCTTTTTCTTGCCTTGCTATTTCTTCGGCTTTTTCGCGCTCTTTACGAGCCCTCAAGCTGTCAAAGAAATTTTCATTACTGGCAAGATTATTTGTCTCTGTTTGTGTTACTGCGCTATTTGTGACGGGTTCAGCATCGTCCTGAGTCGCGCTTTCAACGTCTGTAAGAGCTTTCAATACAAACACAATCGCAATAATTACAATAACCACCGCAAAGGCGATAAAAGCAATTAAGGCGCTTTTTTTATTGCCGCTTCTTGCATTGCCAACATTCAAGCTAGATCTGTCTAAATTAGCTGAATCATAAGCGTTCGGGATTTGCTCACTCATCCTTAAGTCCTCTCGTAGCCTTGTTACTGGTGGCTTTATGATTAAATCCGCTGTGTTCAACAGCACTCGATGATAAACCGAGAACACGCTCACCTAGTCTGAGTCGGTACTCGCTCGCTATGCTTCTAATAACCATCGTATCTTCGGTAAAATGGTAGTTAATTAGCGATTCTTTACCGTCAGCCGAGATTTGATAAGCAACAGGTAATTCAGCGTTTTTAGTGAATTTGAGGCAGGTAAAGCGCCCGTCATCCCACATATATTGCGGGGCTAACTCTTGATCTCCCCATTTCACATAAGCGAAATTTTGAACACCATCTGAGCAAGGGATTTTTAAGCTATAGTCAATTGCTTTTTTAACTGCTTCATATTCCATTTTGACAATGTAATGAGGCGAATAGCTCGATACCAAGTCAAACGAATAAGTGCGCCCTTTATCACTAACGACCGTTAAATTCGTGTCAGGTTTTTTAGCGGTCGGTTTGAGGAAAATATTATTTCCTCTGACGCTAAAGCCCCAAGCCTTAGCGTCACCAATACCTAGCCCCGCACTATCTTTGCTAATCGTTTCGCCATTATCTAGCTGGATAAGCGTTGCGGTGCCAACTTTGGTATTTATAATGATTACGTCTTTAGGGTTATATTTAATAAGGGCGATTCGGTCGTCATACCCTTGGTTTTTTGGCGAAACAGCCGCAAAAGCAGAACATGACGGAATCAGAAATATAAGTGCTATTAATATTCTCATTGCGAAACCCTATCTTCTCGGTATGAAGTGACTTGGAACCCTAGAGGATTAAGAGCCCGTTCTTTTTCTGTTGAAATAACCGACCCATAATTAAATGTGATCGTTGCGCTCCATTGAGTAACATCAAAACCAACAGCGGTAGAACCATCGTTAGCAACAACTTGACGAGTAAAATGCACTTGAGCTAATTTTTCATCACTACTATTTGTTGGTAAGAATGACACACCTTTTACATCAACAACGATTGAGCGTTTATCACCAAATACCTCAAGCGGTGAGTCTTTAGCTCTAATTGCTTTTGAATAAGCGGAAAAGACTTTATCACCACTCATTAAATCAACTGTGTTATAGCTATTTTGGATTGTTTGCCATTCATAACTATTTCGCTCAATCATGAATCTCTGAATCCAATATTTATCTAATACCTCGCCATAAGATACGCCCTCACCGTTCTTAATTGGCTTTAAGACTTGAGTTATTCCTGTTTTAGGGTCAACTATCGTCATGTAATTTTCGATGGTTTTTAAAGGCGTTAGAGCGATAACAGCACAAACAGACATTAACGCAATCAAGCCAAATGCCGCTGCGACTTTCCACGCTGTTTTAGCGGAGTCTTTAGCCATTGCAACTCTATCATTTTCGAATTGCTTCATTTCATTAATGTAAACATCTACATCTTGTGCCGTTTTCTTATTAGCAGGTTTGTTAATGTTACTTATGTTTTCGTTAAATGCGTCTTGCATTGCTGATGTTTCCATTAGTTAGACTCCCCTTTTTGATAAAGGTCGATTAAATACACAATTGGAGGATTAACAGATGTTTTATCACCTTCGGGCTCTGGCGGAGGCGGGGGCGCAGATTGGCAACTTGCTAATGACAACAGCAAAATAATAGAGAGAGTAATAGATTTCATTTTTTACGTCCTTGAACAAATAATCCGTGGGTATTTTTAGGCAAAGCGATTACAGGCGCTAAAAAAGCACTAAACTTTTCCCGCATTTATAATCACTTCAATAATTAACGCTCACATCTATTGTTGTGAGCGTTTAATAACTATCCCGCTGATATTTTATTTTTACCTACAGGGTTAGGAATGCTCGGTTTTCCGAGTAAACCGCCAAGACCTTTGCCCATCCGTCCTAATACTCCAACGCCACCAACTAGGCCGTTTATACCAACGCCACCACTTAAGCTAGAGCAGAAAGTTGGGATTTGAATAGATATAAGCAATAGTGCAACAAACATGATTAGGGACATATAGCAAGCCGTTAATGATACCGCTTGTCCGAAAACAGTGTAATTAAGAATTGCTTCAAATGTAGTAAACGCTAAGGGATATATTAACGTTAATAAAGCGTAGTTAAATATTTGTCCTGTCCAAGCTTGGAAGAATGAACGAGTCGAAGGGAAAAACGACATCATTATGAACAATGGCCCTATGATAAGTAAAAAACTCATCATTATTTTAGCTACCAGTAAATAAGCAAATGCAACAGCGATGAAAGGCAAAGCTCCTATAACCGTTACGAATATAAGCTGGTATGTCAATATAAACCTAATCCAACTATCACCGTCCAAAAATTCCAGTGTTGTATTCGCGCTTATGTCAATAATCCGCAAAACTAAGTTATCAAACATAGTTTGTAATGCGTTGCTCGCGCCACTTCCACCGACTAGCTTTGTTGCTATGTCATCCCCAATATCTAATGCAATGGGCACTAACTTGTTTATATAAAGGTCAGTGCCAAAGGCAATAGAGGTAACTAACGCTAATGTAACCAGAAAATTAACTGATTCCATTACCATTAAGTTTGCAGGGTCAAATAATGCTTTGTAAGCAAAATAAACCGCATATAAGCCGACACAAGCCCCCATAAGGGGCTTTATTATTGACATGAACACCACAGCAAGCGTGGATATATTGCCGATAACAGTCGTGTCTACAAAGTTAAATACATAGTCAAACATATTTTTACTCCCAAAAACTTAAATTGTTTTACTTGGGTAAAAGTTTGCCAGTTAAAGGGTCTGTGCCAAGTAGCTTAGCTGTCCCAATTTTTGCTTCTGCGGAAATCGCATTTAAACAATTGGCGGTTATTTTACGATCTGCGCTTTCTCGGCACCAGCTCACTTTTTCAATCATTTCGTCTTGATTATGTAAAAAATAATCAACTGTTTTAATAGCCTCAGTTTTCGGGACTGAGTTATCAGAACAAGCAGACACAAGGGCTAGCGCAATAATTACTAAAGAAAGTTTTTTCATTTAAATATGTCCAAAAATTATTTTTTCTTAGGGGCACCAGTATAAAGGAGCTGCTGAGTATGAGCGCGAGCTGCGGCGCTCGATTCTAACAACTCTTGCTCTTTCATTAACTGATTCAGTGACTTCATCATTTGTTGGTCATTTTCAACTTGTACTTGTTGAAATGCTATTGCGTTGCCAATATCTTCTTTTGCGGCTGGCGTTGTAGCCCGATTAAATTGTTCAACTAACTTTTGCAATTGATTATTGCGGTTGATAGTTGCGTCATAGTATTTTTGCTGTGCGCGAAAATTTTGCAATTTTCGGTCATATCTGCGTTGAACCGCTGCATTATCTGAATGCAAGCCGAACTCGTCACGCATAGATGCTAGATCACTTGTATCGTTATAAGCGTCTTTCCAATCGTCCATATTCATGAATTGATTTAAGTTAGGGTCATTAACTAAATCCTCAAAATTATAATGACCCTCGACCATATCTTTATAATGTTCGCCTTGGTTTTTCAATTCGTTTAGACGGTTTCTAGCTTCTGATATTTGTTGTGCGAATTGTTGAGCGTCTTTTGCTCCATCCATCACCATTTGCAATAAAGATGCAACATCAACAACTGGAATACCTGATGCTTGGACTTTATCAATGGCTGACAAATTTAAAACTGATGCGATAGCCGCAGCTAGTAATATTTTTTTCATGCTAAATCTCCTTTTCTGACATTAAAAATTCTTGTAGCTTTGGAATCCAAATTTCAGGGTCATTACCATGTTGCGCTCTGATGTTATCGCAAGCATTTAATACATCATCTGAGCCCGAAATAATGGGTAAAAATTTGTCAAACCCAAATAGATCGAGTTTGGCAAAACAGCTTGTGTTTGACTGCTTAACTAAGAATGTTCGTGAGGCTTTATCGAGCATTTTTAGTTTTTCAAACTCGCCTTTGGTTACGTTACAGCGTTTATATGAATCAAATTCAGCGTCAGGATTCGGTAGAAATATTTTCGTTGCTGTTTGTTGAACAATAGCGGGGAAAATATCACAGTGAATGGCATCCTCTGGTGATTGTGAGCTTAAGATCATAAACTCGTTTTTTAACCGCCCTGCTTTTAATACTCGTTTCATAATTGATTGAGTCAAAGGGAAGTTAGCTGGCATCCAAAATTCTTCTACAATCGTGAGCATTAAACGCCCTTCACGCTGCATTAAATCTTTCAGGAAAAAGAGCACTGCAAGTATTGGTTCGCTTGCGGGGTGTGTTTTTCCGTTACCGCCAATCTCTAGCAACATGGTTGAATCGAAACCTACTCGATCCATACTTGCGGGGTTAAATTTATTGATTGGAGCGTCTAAACACCAAGATAACTGCCCTTGTTCCGAGCGACACCATTTTGAAAGTCTAGTGCGAATGGTTGGGGTTGAAATAGATTGCAACACCATAGACAAAGAACGCTGTAAAATATCTAACCGCATCACTGCTTCAATAGCGTTAAATATTTCGACTTCTTCATCTTCTGTTACGTTCCCATCGTTATCAGCACAGATTCGACAAGTAAGACGATTTAAAAAACCTCTTAACTCTGGCGAGTCGTTAAGCTGGAATGGGTTTAAACCCGTTTGTGATCCTTCACGAATCACAAAATATTCACCGCCAAACGCTCTAATAAATAACTCCGTAGAACGGTTGTAATCAATACTAAATATTTGCGGGTTAAAGCGGGTTAAGTAGCCTGTAATAACGCCTTCAAGCGTTGTTTTACCTGCTCCGCTTGCACCTAGTAACATAGTATGACCCGCATATTTTTGACCTTTTACGTCCTTATTTAACTCTGACGCATGGCAGTTTAAATAAAAGAGCGTATCAGAAACACTTTTCAGCGGTAGCAGTGCCGAGCCATCCCCTATTGGGTTGCCTGTTGCCTTACCTTGTGAGTAATTATGAAGTGACCAGCCACAAACAAGATTTGTTGTTGTCCTCGGGCTCGACATAACCCGAATTTTTGACGCTGGTAAAATACTTAGGAATGTAAATATAGATTTGAGATTGGCGCGTTTGAACATCATGGATCGAGACATAAACTCTCCGACCATATCAGCCCCATCGTCCAACGTGCTTTTTTGTGTATCACCGAAAACAACTAAAGAAGCGTGATAATCACCAAAGCTAACCTCACCCGATGCAACATAATTTCTCGCTGTGCTTAGTTCCTCTAATTCTTGTTCTGCTTTATCTGATGCAGATGATAATAGATTTACTTGCTTATCTATCAACTTAAGGGTCGCATAACCTTTCATAAGGATGATTGATTGCGTCAGTATAAACTCGCACTGTTGCTTTAAGATAAAATCCCACATTCCCATTTCAGTTGATATAGGAAAACTATCAACCTCGTAAAAAGTGGCATATTTTGATGATTGGCTATCAGCATTTCTGATTTCAAGTAAATCATAACCAAAGTGCCAATCACTATTCCCTATAACGTTAACAAGCTTACTAGCTCCAAGAGCAATAGGGCGGCTGGTGCCATTCAGTAGGAATGATAAAAACTCGGCTGGTTCATTGCGATAAGTATTCTCATTCACTTCTAATATAGATAAATCAAATCGCCCTAGTGCCGCTTTCGAAAGTTTTAATATGTCATTAAGAACTTCAACACCGTTATTTATAGAGTCAACTTTCAAAACAAAGGTTAAATAATAATTTGTCTTGAAAAAACGTTGCCCTTTAAATGATTCGAGATATTTAGCTGAAAACTCAGTCATGAAAGATGAATCAAAGGAGTAATCCGCCTTTAATTCATCTTTTGTTTTTATGATATGAGTCCATACGGCCATGTTTGAGCCATGACTTTTAGCTAACTGATTTAAAAAACCTTTAACTGAGTTAAAAGCTTGATCTAGTTCACTCTCTGATTCCGATTCAAAGGGCATCCCATTTAAACAAACGGTTGCCATAATTCTTGAATCATCCAGTGAAACTATATTGCGCGAAATAGGATAACCATATTTCGGCAATTGATTAATGATTGGTATTGTTTTTAAGCCATTCACGGACATTTTCTTTTCTCCTTGAGGGGCTATCTACTGGCGAGGACGTAAACGATGTGACATTAGACTTACAACGCACTCGATAAAAAACGCCTTTTAAATCCCACCAAACAGCTTCCATTGCTCTTGAATCACTTTCACATTGAAATCTAATCCCAAATAGAATAACTATAAGAATTAGCGGCATTATTAGACCCTTTAGATCGAATAAAACAATGCCGCCAAAACCTGTAATCATAATGAGACACACAAATATTACTAACGTGATAATCGGGATTCCGAACATCAGCCCTTTTCGAGCCATTACGTTATAGGAAGCATATTTCTGTTTCTCATTCATGACTTAGCTACCCCAAATCATCCACGCCCACGTTGCACCAACAATAGCCGCACCAGCTAATGCAACTTTGCCGAATGCCATGATCACATCACCCCAAGGCTGTTTATCTGCCATTGCAAGGCCGATTTGATACATCATGTAAATCAACGCAACGACAAAAAGAATGCCATACAACCATTTTTGAATAGCTGTAACTTCTGCTGTTGCTGAATCTAAACCGCCAGCGGCTAGCACTGGATTCGTTGCCATGAGTGAAACGGCACCAGCGGCCATAAATGCCTTTAGTTTGTTCAAACGAGTTGCGCCAGTGGTAAAAAGTGCTTTTAAATTCATGTGAGTACCTATTTATTAATTAGAGAAATCTTTGAATACATCCCATGCCTCAACTTTTTTTGGTGCTGAGTTTTGGGGAATAGGGTCAGCTTCCATTGCTGAAAGCGCTTTTAGATCTTGTGGGCTTAATTGCATCGGTGAGGATTCGAGCGGAAGTAAATTTTTACTCCTGTAACAGCTATAAGCCGCCCCGATTGCTTCCTGTCTCTTCTACACAAATCCCTCAGTTTGCCCCGGGGGATTTTTTTGAACCATTTTCAATTACCCTGATCTGATCCTGACCTTTTGTTTCAGATACCACATGCCATGTTTTTAAGTGAACCATCAC
>NZ_JAGTUL010000053.1:0-19881 GCF_018224605.1 Shewanella sp. M16
TAACTATATGATTTAATGTTTATTATTTGTTTTTATCGATTTTTATACTACGACTTATCGTTGGGACATAAAACAGTCTGATAAAGGTTCTATGGATTTATTTTAACAAGGTATGAGGTTGTTCATCATTTACTGAATTACGTTCTGTTAACTTACTGTTTTAATTTGTATCATCACGTGTTACAAATTATCGCGATAAAACTCAGTGATCATCATCACAGTAAATTGAATGGTTATTCATAAAAAATGTCAGTTACGGGTGATGTTTTTGGTTGCCGCAGCGTTTTCATGCCACCCAAACCTGAGTTTTATAAATCATACAACTTATAAGAATTAGGGAAGTCACAATGAAAACTAAAATAGCATTAGCAGTGTCTATGGCACTGTTATCGTCGTCGGCAAATGCACAAACCGTATTATCACCTACGGGTGAAACCTTGCAGTTAGATATTCCAGTTGAGTTATTGCGCGATTCGGCTCGCGGCCAGATAACGACTGTAACGCTTAAAAATTCAGAAGCTAAATTTGTCCCTGAAGCTGATTTAGCCGATGAAGAATATACTTATATTGTTAGGTTGCGTGATAGCGCGGTGGCAAATTATCAAGGCGACATTCTTGGATTTAAAGCAACTAGCCCTCAGCGAGTACAGTCAACCTCTCAGAGTAAAAGTTCTGGTAATGTAAAACTCAATGTTGCAGCACCTGAGGTTAAGAGTTATGCCAGTTTCCTTGAGGTTAAACAGGAACGTTTTATAACCAATGCGAGCGCAGCTATTGGCAGTCGCCTCGAGCCCATCACGACTTATCAGTATGCGCTTAATGGTATGGCTGTACGTATGACTCAGGCTCAGGCAATCAAAATGGCTGAACTGCCTGAGGTTGTGTTTATCGAGCGTGAGCGTGTAGAACAGCTTGAAACCGATGTCAGCCAAGCGCTTATCGGTTCTCCTAATGTATGGGATGGCAGCGCGACGGGCACGAAAGCCATGGGTGAAGGCGTGATCGTCGGTATAATCGACTCTGGCATTAACTCAGATCATGCGTCATTCGCTGATGTTGGCCAAGATGGCTATGATCACACAAACCCATTAGGTCAAGGTATCTATATTGGTGATTGTAAAACTGATTTTGCGAGCATGTGTAATGACAAGTTGATTGGTGTGCGCAGTTATCCTGAAATTACCAACATTTATGATGACGCTGATATTTTTGGCGCTACGCCGCCAGAAAAAAATGGTGAAGATTATGGCGGTCATGGCTCCCATGTGGCTGGCACTGCAGTGGGCAATATTTTATTGGATGTGCCTTATTTGGATGGGGAGACTGGAAAACTTGAAGGCGACGGCATACCCAGTGGTGTTAAGTTCGCCCAGATTTCCGGTGTTGCTCCTCATGCCAATGTTATAGCCTATCAAATATGTGCGCCAGGAAACCAAGGGGATAAATACAATGGGTGTGAAACCGTACCTATTCTAAAAGCCATTGATGATGCGATTAAAGATGGTGTGGATGTTATTAACTTTTCCATCAGTGGTGGTGGTAACCCATGGAATAGTGCGACGGAACAAGGGTTCTTAGCCGCGCGTAATGCGGGTATTTTTGTTGCTGTTGCAGCTGGCAATACTCGCACAGATATAGAGCAAGTACCTTATTCCACCCCTAAAAATGCCCCCTGGTACACATCAGTAGCAAACTCTACACACAGTCGTGAAGTTGTACGAGAACTAGAGTTTAGTGGTAAAACCTATGACTTCACAATTGGTTCTGGTCCTGTTCAAACCGAGGTTGTAAAAGGTATTCCTATTTTTGCGGGAACGGTTGATGCGACAAATGTTGAGGGATGTAAAGATTTTCCTGCTGATGCATTTAAGGAAAAAATTGCTGTTATTAAGCGTGGAACATGTGATTTCACTGTAAAAGTAGCAGGAGCTCTATCGGCGGGTGCAAAGGCAGTGATCGTCTTTAATAAAGACGGTGAAGGTAATAAGCATTTAAAAATGAGCTCACTTGAAAAGTTAAATGTTCCTGCAGTCTTTATTGGCAATACCGATGGTTTAGAGTTAGTTGCAGCCATTGCGGCAAATCCAGCTCACGAGTTGACATTAGCACCTATGCCTCAAATATTGAATAGAGAAGCAGATGTCTTGGCTGACAGCTCCCTTATCGGTCCTAATGGTACGAATGATGTGATTGTGCCTTTTGTTGCGGCCCCTGGTAGTGATATTTATGCCGCCAATGCGGATCAACAGTTTGGCCATGATAAAACGGGTACAGCTCCGGCTGATTTCACGTTGATGTCAGGTACTTCAATGGCAAGTCCTCACGTTGCGGGGGCAGGTGCTTTACTCAAATCACTGCACAAGGATTGGACGCCAGATAATATCCGTTCTGCGCTTATGCTGACCGCGACCACAGCCCAAGCAATGAAAAAAGCTGACGGCAAAACTGTTGCAGATCCATTCGACGTGGGAGCAGGTCGTATTCGAGTTGATTTAGCCGCAAAAACGGGCTTATTGATGGATGAAAGCGCACTGAATTATGAAATTGCTAACCCTGCTGTCAATGGCGATCCACGTAAACTCAATGTGCCAAGTATGGCGGATTCTCGTTGTGTAAATTCCTGTAGTTGGACACGTACAGTTACTGCGGTTGAAGACGGTGCGTGGACGGCAAAAGGCGTCGCAGCTACCGATAAATTCGCGTTATCTGTATCGCCAGAGAGTTTTACCCTGAAAAAAGGCGAGAGCCAAACCATTACAGTGACCGCCGATGTGACACAAGTGGGGGCTGATTGGGGATTTGGTAATTTAGTGCTTGAATCAGCTAGCTTCCCAACGGCAACTATGCCTATAGCCACTAAAATTGCGAAACGTAACCTGCCTACTTTAGTAAGTATTGATGCAACACGTAATGCAGATGAGCTTAATTTATCGCAGTTAAAAGCGGTTGACTTTGCGAGTGTTGGTGCAGAGGTGACGGCATTGAAGCTGAGTCGTACTATCGAGTCGAGTGTTAAACAAGACTCAGATAATTCAAGTTATCTGGATGATTTAGATGATGGAGTGCAACTCTTTAAGTTTGATGTGGATGACAACGCATTATTATTTCGTGCATCAATCAGCTATACCACATCTCCTGATTTGGATATGTATGTACTGCGAGATAAAAACGATGGCAGTAAGATAACGAGAGTCGCCTCATCAGCGAGAATTGGTTCAGAAGAAAGTGTGCTAATTAATGCTCCAGAGAAAGGCACTTATATCGTGATTGTACAAAACTATGAAGCATCGACGGCGACAGCGGATGATGTATTTGGTTTGAAGCAATTAACGTTTTATAACAATGAAACAGCAGGAGATAATTTAACCGCAAGCCTTACCGGTGATAATAAGGACTTTAATATCAAATTTGCATGGAAGGAAGCGTTAAAAGTCGGGGATGATGGTTTGGCTATGCTGACCTTAACCACCGGTGATGACAAAATTGCCCCTATTAAGTTGCCAGTAGTATTTGAGCGTGTTGGTGACGATGTACTTCCGCCTTTAGGTAATGTACTAAGTGGTGAATTAACACCTGGCACCGCTAAAGTGATGAAGACACGTATTGAAGCGAACAAAACGCAAGAAACCCGTGTTTACACCCTAGAGGTGTTATTACCAGAAGGTCATGAAGTGGCTAATATTAGCCATCAAGGTGCGCAAGTGGGCAATAAGATCACTTGGACTATCGAAATGGCCTCTGGTGCATCGGCATTAGATGTCACGTTTGACTTAGTGCCACGTAAGGCGAGTCAAGGTAACATAGTGGCATTGACCAACAAAGTGAATAACGACTCGGCTGAAATCTTAAAGCAGGAGTATCAATTTGATGTTCCAGAAGTGGCGCCAGTCGCTGTGATTGAAGCTCCTGCCACTGTCCAAGAAGGTAAACCTTTGTTCATCGATGCGAGCAAGTCGTCGGATGCCAACAATGATCCTTTGACCTACAAATGGACTCAGTTAGGGGGCGCCAGCTTTAACTTTGACGCTAATGCGGCCAAGCTTAATCTCGTTGCTCCAGACGTGAGTGGCTCTGCTCAGACGGTTTCATTCCAACTGACAGTGTCTGATAACCACGGTAATAAAGATTCAAGTGTTGTGTCTGTATCTGTGACTGAAACACCAGCCAAGAAAGATGATGGTGGTGCCTTAGGTTGGTTAAGCTTGTTGTTGCTACCTTTTGCTTTTGGTCGTCGTAAACAAGGCTAAACCCTCAGAGTAAAATCGGAAGGTTTAATGGTAAGAGTGAAGGGCTGATATTGATATCAGCCCTTTTTGTATTTGCTGGTTTGTGTTAGCGATTTGACATTAAAAAATCGACAAAGGCGCGGTCTGCTTGGCTGACGGGGCGCTGCTTTTTCCATGCAATATGGAGGTTTAAAAATACCGGTGGATCGAAGGGTTTGGCTAAAATGTCATCTTTTGAGCTTATCGCCATCTCAAGCACACTGGTGATCCCAAATCCTTGGGAAACAATCTGTTTAATCAGATTAATCAAATTGGTCTCGAAGGCAATATTGGGCTTTTTGCCTAATTCTTTGGCTTGAGAGAGTATCCACTCTCGGTGGAAATAACCTGTTTTGAACATCACTAATTCATGGTCGAAAAAGTCATGTAGACTCACAGCGCTATGTTCCGCTAAAGGGTGTTCGGCACCCATAGCGATGACCATTTGCTCACGGATCAACAGCTGACTATCAAATTCGGGCTGTAGGTCTTGGGCGGTAATGATCGCAATATCCACTTCTTCCTGTTGCAACATGCGCAGTGCATCCCGTGTCCCGCCTTCAAACAGTGATAGTTTCAACTCGGGGTACTTATGCCGAAAAGCCATTAAGCGCGAGGGGAGATAGAAAGAACCCAGCATGCCCGGCACGGCAATGCGGACCTCTCCCGAGGTGAGATTTGCCATGGCGCGGATTTGCGCTTCGGCCTGCTTAACTTGTTTTAGGATCAAAGTGGCGTGTTGATGCAGGACTATACCTTCGGCCGTGAGTGTGAGCAGTTTATCATTCTTGTTGCTCGTACGATTGACTAAGGTGACGCCGAGTGCGACCTCTAAGCGCTTGATACTTTGACTTAACGCGGGCTGAGCCATATTCAGTTTCTTGGCTGCGGCGGTAAAGCTGCCGGTATTGGCAAGGGCATCTAAATGTTTGAGTTGGCGAATATCCATTAATCGGGCTCGTACTATTTTATCAGTGGCAAGATGTGTACTTTTGGCGCGCTATTTCTATAACAAAAATCAATGATTACGATAGATATTATCTATTATTGTTATGTTATGCCCAGTGATAATCTTTGTCTATCCTATGAGTGATACTTGGTCGAGGCTCCCGTGCAAGCCGTATTAGATACTATGATTGACAATAAACAGCGTGACACCCGATTGATGTGGGCGCTCTGCGTCGCTTCAGTGGTGGTCTATATCAACTTGTATTTAATGCAAGGCATGTTGCCGCTGATTGCGGAACATTTTGCGGTATCAGGCTCTAAAGCAACCTTGATCCTGTCGGTGACCAGTTTTTCCTTAGCCTTTTCATTGCTCTTGTATGCGGTACTGTCAGATCGTATCGGTCGACACACTCCAATTATTGTCAGCTTGTGGTTATTGGCATTGTCTAACTTACTATTAATCTGGGCGCCGGATTTTAATGGATTAGTGCTAGTGCGATTGCTACAAGGTGCATTACTCGCTGCTGTCCCTGCGATTGCCATGGCATACTTTAAGGAGCAATTATCACCAAGCACTATGCTGAAAGCCGCAGGTATTTATATTATGGCGAACAGTATTGGCGGGATTGTTGGACGTCTGCTCGGTGGTTTAATGTCGCAGTTTTTATCTTGGCAAGAATCTATGTGGTTGTTGTTTCTAGTGACGTTAGCGGGGGTGGCTTTAGTGAACTATTTGCTGCCTTCACTTGCCGATGCGCAGTCGATGTCACCCAGTAACACTGCGCCTTCCTTATCAAAACGCGCCCGTTTAGCGCAAGATCTTCATGGCTTTAGTCATCATCTCACCGATGCGCAAATGCGTTTGGTCTACGCGATTGGTGGCTTGACCTTTATGATGATGGTGAATCAATTTAGTTTTATTCAACTGCATTTGATGGCTCCACCTTATGAATGGAGTCGTTTTCAAGCCACCTTGATTTTCCTGTGTTATTCCAGCGGGACTATTGCGTCGTATTTCACTGCGAAATGGCTCGCCAAATTTGGCCAACATAAGTTGTATCAGTGGTCTTGGTGCGTGATGTTGCTCGGCAGTTTACTGACCCTGTTTGATACTACTTTGACCATTAGCTTAGGTTTTTTAATGACCGCCTGTGGTTTCTTCCTTACCCACAGTTGTTGTAATTCCTTTGTTGCAATGCGGGCCAGTCGTGATCGAGCTAAGGCAACGTCACTCTATTTATGCTGTTATTACTTAGGTGCTGCGATTGGCGGCCCTTATTTGATGATGTTTTGGCATGAGGCGCAGTGGCGCGGTGTGGTGATGGGGTCGTTAACCTTATTAGCCTTGATTGCCTTAGCAATCACCCGTTTGCATTACCATCAAACCAATGACGTTCGTGCGCTTGCATAGGCTTTGAGAGTGCTATTGTTGTTAAACAATAAAGGTAAACGAAGTCGCTAAGCTATTATATCAAGTGATTAAATCAAATGAATAAAGGCCAACCTCAACTGCTGGCCTTTATTTTTGGTGTGGGTCGTTTGATAAGTTGACTCAAACTAGCAAACCTTACTGGCTATGCGGAGTTTGGGGCTGAGTTTCATGCCTTGAGTCTTATGGTCGATATTTAAGCTCACTCATTAAGTGCCAGATTTAATGTATCTGTTGCAGCTTAAGTGCAGCGATTCACTAACCTTTATATTTCCAATAGGGCGGATTGCCATACACCTCAAGAAAGTAGTCAATTACAGCGCGGACATTCAATGAGGGAGTGCGAGAATTTGGATAAATGGCAGTAATGTAATGCTGATCAATTTTTATCGCTGATTCGCAGTCCGTGAGCAATGAAATAAGTTGTCCATTTTTAAGAGAGTCACCGATTAACCAGTCAGGAAAGAGGACGATTCCCATATCATTTAATGCTGCTATGAGTAATGTTTCCGCATTATTTGAGGTGAGTATGGGGGTGATGGGTTGATGCAGCCATGTCGTCTTGTTCTTGTTAAAAAACCAGCGATTTTGACCCGAAGATCCGCTATAGACTAGGCATTGATGGTTTTTTAGATCGGCGGGTTCAGTGGGCATGCCATGCAGTGCTATATAAGCTTTGGACGCCGCAAGATGATAGGTTTGGCTTCCCAGTATTCTTGAATGGAGTGATGAATCAACCAAGGTTCCAATACGAAAGATAATATCGGCGGCACTAACATGCGGGTCGATATAATCGTCAGTTTGTGTGAGCTCCACTTGCACCTGCGGATATCGCGTTAAAAACCCCGCTAACCAAGGCGCAATATGTCGCTGCCCGAAAAAAACCGGGGCATTAATTCTAATTAATCCCTTAGGCTCTATCGTCCTATCTAATAATTCATTGCGGACTTCATTCAGTTGTTCTGCCATGGAACGCGCATATTCAATGAAAATCCTGCCCGATTCCGTGGGTATGATTGCTCTGGTATTTCGATAAAACAGCTGTTGTCCAAGAGAATCTTCTAGTTGGCTGATGACTCTTGAAATCATCGAGGGAGAGACGCCTTCTTTTCGAGCCACAACAGAATAGCTTTTGCTGTCATAAACGCCGATAAAAAACTTTAACGCTCGCATATTGATTGAGTTTATATCATTCATTTTTGCAAATTCTGCACAGGTGTTTCCTGCATTGTCTCATTTATTGGTTTATCGACTAGGGTACTCTTGCTGCCCTCAATCACAGGAGCTTATGTATGCAGTTTTTAATGATTTTTTTTGTTGTGCTCGGAGGGGCGGGATTATCAGTTGAAGCGGGCCTCCTAGGACCTTTAGGTGCTGAAGTCGGGGAGTTATGGGCAACCTTTAGTATTTTCGGTGTCGGCGCAGCGCTGACCTTTATCTTGATGCTGTTTTTCAGTTCTCGAAATAGTCCCTCATTTTTCGCGCAACCCTCTTGGACATTAACGGGCGGAGTGCTTGGCCCTATTTATGTGGTGATACTGACTATCGCAACACCAGCTATTGGGATTGCTATGACAATGATAGGCATTTTAGCTGGCCAAGTTGCGAAGAGTTTGTTGATTGACCACTACGGTTTATTTGGTACAGCACATAGACGAATTGATACTAAACGTATTGTTGCACTGCTATTTATCGTCGCAGCATTAGTGCTGATGGCGCAAAGTTAAGGGCGAGTTATGACATTGATTATGATTATGTTGGCTGTGATTGGCGGGGCCACTTTGAGTATGCAAGCAGCGATAAATGGACAGCTGGGGAGTAAAGTGGGGGTGTTTCGCAGTGCATTTTTAACTTTTTCGACTGGAGCCTTGATCACTGGATTGTTGATTTTTTATTTTGAACCACCTCAAGCAGTGACATTGTTGGATGTGCCCAAATGGCAGTTATTAGGTGCAATGTGTGGCGTGCCTTATATCGTCATCATGGTGTTAGCCGTTCAGCGGATAGGCACGGCCGTCGCAACCGTGGCTGTTATTTTTGGACAGCTACTTATGAGTATGTTGATTGATAATTTTGGATGGTTTGGCAATGAAACAATTCACTTTTCTACAAGTCGAATCGCAGCCGTGATCTGTTTGGCGATCGCACTTTATTTTATACATTCAAGTAATAAAACGTCGGAGTAATACGTGATTCAAACTCGTTTTTATGCTGTGGTAGCGAACCCAGCTCAAGCTGGGTTCGCACTCTCTTGTCATCGAAATGAGCTAGTCCTCGGAGTTAATGTACTGTTTGCGGTCTAAATCGTATTTACGCATTTTGTCGTAGAGGGTTTTGCGGGGCAGTTCTAGCTGCTCCATGGTCTGCTTAATACTGCCCTTGTTGTGGCTAAGTGCTTCTTCAATCAGTACCCGTTCAAAAAACTCTACCCTTTGTAGCAGGGACATACTCGAGTGCAGGCTTGGAGTATTGCCTAACGTGCCAGCAAAGGCGGCTTCTCCGCCCAGTAGCACAAAGCGTTCGGCTAGATTACGTAACTCACGCACATTGCCTGGCCAGTCGTGGGAAGTAAGTATCGCGTTTTGCTCCGCATTTAAGGCGATAAGCGCTTTGTGATAGCGTGCCGATGCGACGCGGGCAAAGTGTAAAAAGAGTAACGGAATATCTTCACGGCGATCTCTCAGGGGAGGGATGGGCACAGTCACCAGATTTAAGCGATACAACAAGTCTTGGCGAAATTCCCCGGTGTCACACAGACCTTTTAAATCGACTTTTGTAGCCGCTATCACGCGAATATCTAAGTTGATGCTCTTGTTAGAACCTAAACGTTCAACCTTACGATCTTCAAGCACTCGCAGCAGTTTTACTTGCAGAGACAGTGGCGTACTTTCAATTTCATCTAAAAATAACGTGCCACCATTGGCATATTCAAATTTGCCAATGCGCATCTTATCGACGCCAGTAAAGGCCCCCGCTTCGGCGCCAAAGAGTTCACTTTCAATCAGGTTTTCGGGGATTGCACCACAGTTTATGGCGACAAAGTTGGCTTGGCTGCGGCTGCTGTGGTCGTGTAAATAGCGGGCAACAAGTTCTTTACCTGTACCTGTTTCGCCTTCAATTAACACATCCGCAGGCGTATCTATCACTTGCGTTATGATGTGGCGCATACGGTTGATGCCGACACTGTTGCCCAAAATACGAGGGCCCGGTACGCTTTGGCTTTCGAGATCCTTTTTAAGCTTGCGGTTCTCTAAGGTCAGACTGCGTTTTTCTAAGGCGCGTTTAACCACATCGAGTATATGTTCGTTATTAAAGGGTTTTTCGAGAAAGTCGTAGGCGCCTTGTTTTAACGCATTGACTGCCATGGCAATATCACCAAAACCAGTGAGTAGGACAACGGGGAGATCGGGATCTTGCAGACGGATTTGTTGCATTAAGCTGATGCCGTCTAATTGTGGCATGTTGACATCCGATATCACCATTCCCGCCCAATCTTTATGCAGCAACTTAGCGATACCTTTGGGTTCTGTGGTGGCGAGCGCCTTAATGCCCTCCAGTTCAAATAGTTGAACGAGAACTGTGCCTATGTGCGGCTCATCGTCGATGATGAGAACAGAATAATCTTGAATTGAATTGGGCACACTCATAAAACTAACGTTCCTCGAGCAAGTAAATAGGTAAAATAATCTGGAAAATAGCGCCACCCTCTTCGGCATTGGCAACGTTAATTTGGCCTTGCATGGATTCGATAATGCGTTGTGAAATCGATAAGCCTAGCCCCAGTCCGTGCCGTTCGTTGGTGGTAAAGTAGGGTTCGAAGATTTTCTCCATTTGGCTTTCACGTACACCAGGGCCTGAATCTTGGATACTGATGCAAAACTTATCTTCACTGGTCACGCGGATAACCAATTGGCGTTTAACCGATTGTTGCATAGCGACAATGGCGTTGCTCATAATGTTGACAAACACTTGTTGTAATCTAACCTTATCGCCCCAAACCTGATAGTTGCCGTTGGGTAATTGCACATCGAGTTCAACACCCTGTTTATCAATTGCAGGTTGAACTATGGTCAGGGCTTGCTTGATACAGCGGCCAATATCGGTTGCGCTATCAGCGCCTTGGCTCTTGCGGGTAAAGCTTTTAAATTGCCCAACAATATCGGCTAATCTATCGGTAAGTTCAATAATAATCTTGATATTATCCAGTGCCTTATCTTGCATATCACGGGCGAGAAAAGTTTGGGTATTTTGGGCATAGCTGCGAAGTGCCGCGAGTGGTTGATTGAGTTCATGGTTAATACTGGCGGATAAACTGCCGATCACTGTCAGTTTTGCCGCTTGGATCAGCTCATCTTGAGTATCTTTGAGTTGATTGTTGGCCTGCTGTAAGTCCTGAGTGCGTTCTTCAACTCGCTGTTCTAATAGGCTTTGCGCTAGTTGCATTCGGTGTAGATTGCGACGGCGCTCGGCGTTAAATAGGATGCTGAGTGCCAGCAAAAGATAAATACTGGCTGACAGTAACATCAGTGCGGGCAAAGAGGTCAGTAAAGGTTTGATTGGCGCTAAGATGTGTACTCGCCAGCCTGCTTTAGCCATTGATTGGTGGATGTCCATGTATTGTTCATGGTCTGTACCCGTTTGCAGTTGGTAAAGCATAGCTTGACTACCACTTTCATAGGGCGGCTTCATCAACAACTCTCCTATGGGACGTTCTGCATAGCGTTTTGAGGCATTAAGGGCATATTGCTTGGCTTGGGTAAGCGGGGTTAGTGACTTTAACCGCCATTCATCGATACTGGAAATAAAGACGATATCTTCAGGATCACTGATAAGGAACTGATACTGACCCGCAATCGCGATACTGGTACTTTGTTGCTCTATGTCGGCAATGTTAACTTTGACTATGATGGCCCCAAGTATGCCTTTACCACCTTGTTGATAAATAGGGTAAGAGAAATAAAATCCGCGCTTATCTGAGCTGGTACCCACTGCGTAATAACGGCCTAGATTGCCCGAGATAGCATCTGTGTAATAGGGTCTAAAGGAGTAGTCCTTGCCAATAAAGGAAAAACTTTGTTGCCAGTTACTGGCGGCAATGGTGATACCTAAGGCATCGATCAGATAGATATCGGATGCTTCGGTGACATGCTGAATTTCTTCGAGATATAAATTAAGCTCTTGGACTTTATCAGGATTCTGCTGGTCGTTCAGGACATTGGCGAGCATTGGGTTAGTCGAGAGCACGTGGGGAATACTTTCGTAGCGCGATAGTGCACCATCGAGAAAACTGACTAATTCCTTTAGTTGTTTCTCCGATTGCTTTTGGATCTCGATTTTACCTTGATGCAAATGCACCCAGTAGGTCAGTTTGAGGGTTGCAAATAGGCCTGCAAGTAACACAACGGTCAGAAAGAGGCGTTTCTTGGCCTTAGGCGTCATGGGCAACATGGTGGTTATCCTGATAAAGCAACGGGATCAATAACTGATACTGCGCATAATAAAACAAAGCGAGCCTGACTAGGCTCGCTTAAAATCTATCTGTAATCAAGGGGTAATCTCACAACCTTGAATTGCAGACTAATATCCACGCATCGAATCCAACCATTCAGGTAAGAAGAGTGAAATCTGTGGTACGTAAGTAATCAGGGCTAAGAAGGCTAGCATCACGAGTAACCAAGGCAGAACCGACTGAATCACCCAACCAATACTGCGTCCCGTGATCCCAGCGGTGACAAAGAGATTGAGTCCCACCGGCGGCGTTAGCATACCGATCTCCATGTTCACGACCATTATGATACCTAAGTGGATAGGATCTATACCTAATTGCGTTGCAATAGGGAACAGAATTGGCGCCATAATGAGTACAATCGCCGATGGCTCCATAAAGTTACCGGCAGCAAGCAACAGTAAGTTAACGATGATCAGGAATCCCCAGGCGGGTAAACCCATGCTAACAATATACTCAGCAATAATGTGAGGGATACGTTCTGTGGTTAATACATGCGCAAATAGCATAGCGTTAGCTATGATAAACAGCAGCATGATACTGACCTTGGCACCATCGCGCACAACATGACGTATGTCTTTGTCGATAGGCGTTTTAATCAGTCCTAAGAACATATGGCCTAAGTTACGCGCAGTTGCTTTGGCTAAGTTTTCATCTTGATTACGCCATGCCACGTCTTTTAATGGCCCGATATCACGGTAGCCAAATACCGCAATAAGGTAAGCATATACACAAGCCACAGCTGATGCTTCGGTTGGGCTAGCGACGCCACCATAGATTGAGCCTAATACGATAAAGATGAGTGCTAATCCACCCATTGCCTTGGCACTTGAAATCCCCAGTTGTTTAACGCCAGGGAAAGGACGTGAGGGCAAGTTTTTAAAGCGGGCAACGATATAAATGACGATCATCAATATAAATCCCATCATTAAACCTGGGATTAAGCCTGCCATAAACATTTTTGCAGCCGACACTTCAGTTGCTGCGGCATACACTAACATGACGATTGAAGGTGGGATCAAAATCCCGAGAGTGCCAGAGGTCGTGATCACGCCTGCAGCAAATTTTTCGGGATAACCTGCTTTTACCATGCCGACTATGACGATAGAACCAATTGCCGCAACAGTCGCAGGAGATGATCCAGAAACTGCAGCAAACAGCATACATGCCATAACGGATGCCATTGCTAATCCACCACGGACATGTCCAATACTGTCCATGGCAAAATCGATAATCCGTCTAGCAACACCACCCGTTGATAGGAAGGCGGATGACAGAATAAAGAAGGGGATAGCGAGTAAAGTGTAATGCTCAGATGAAGACTCATACAGCTTGAGTGCAACTGAAGCTAAGGAGTCATTCGAGAACAATAAAATCGTCAGCATGCTGGAAAAACCTAATGCGATAGCGATAGGCATACCGAGAAACATACATACGAATAGGGCGGTAAATAGGGTTGCAATAGCCATTATTTAGCCTCCTTTTGGTCAGAGACTGGATCTACTTTAGCGTTTTTAGCGCTCTCATCGATTAAATGCATACTTTCTTTCGCTTCATCGGCAAATTGGAAGCCTGAGACTTGGTCACGCAGAATGGCGATAAAGAGTTCGACGAAACGCCAAGTCAACATAAAAAAGCCAATGATTAAAATACTTTGAGATAACCAAATCGGTATTGCGCCGTCTTCAATATCGATTTTTAAAGTGTTCCAAGCAAAATCTGGATCAAGGCTTTTTAATATAAATTGTGGGAAATGAATGTCTTCCATAGGCAAACCGATTTGATACATCTGGCTTAAGTAATCCCAACTGCCTTTTAAAAAGAGTCCGCAATAGACGATACAAACAAAGGCAGTAATAAGAGATACTATCTTTTTAGCCTTTGGCGCTAAATTTTTAACAAACGCATCGACACCAATATGGGCACCGACTTTAACCCCATAGGACATACCAAATAACACAAACCAACCGCAAAAGGTTAATGTAAGTTCTTGGATCCAAAGAAAACCCGTGTTGAAGAAGAAGCGAGCGACGACTTCTGAAAACACTAGCAGCGTCATCAGAGTGATCAATAAATTGAGCACACCTTCTTCAATATAACCAAATATTCGCGATATCACAGCCATAATCCCCTCGCTGAAATGGCCGCCTAAGCTCGGTTGAGCTTAAGCGGCTATTATCATTATTATTTATTTGCAGCTACAGCAGCATCAATCACATCTTTACCGATTTGATC
The DNA here is from genome assembly GCF_018224605.1 of Shewanella sp. M16. Classification (NCBI taxonomy): domain Bacteria; kingdom Pseudomonadati; phylum Pseudomonadota; class Gammaproteobacteria; order Alteromonadales; family Shewanellaceae; genus Shewanella; species Shewanella sp. M16. The sequence goes on from NZ_JAGTUL010000053.1 coordinate 14,384, forward strand.
TTCAAACTTAGCCCAAACAGGTTTCATTACCTCAACCCATTTTTGACGTTCAGCAGGAGACAGAGTTACTAACTGTGAACGTTTAGAATCAAGGATTAACTGTTTGTCTTCATTGTCTTTTTCAGCGGCAATCTTGTTACCTAATGCGATAGATTCGTCTAAAGCTTCTTTGATGATCTTACGTTTGTCAGCAGGTAGACCTTTCCAGAAAGTGTCAGAGGTCACGACCATATAGTCGAGAACACCGTGATTACTTTCAGTGATTTGGCTTTGCACTTCATAGAACTTTTGTGAATAAGTATTTGACCAAGTGTTTTCTTGACCATCGATAGCGCGGGTTTGAAGTAGGGTAAATACTTCAGAGAAAGGTTTTTTCACAGGGATTGCACCAACAGCATCAAACTGGGCTGCTAGAACATCAGATGCCATAACGCGGAATTTTAAGCCTTTTGCATCAGCAGGATTTTTAAGTGGTGTGTTAGATGAGAACTGTTTCATACCATTGTGTAAATAACCCAGACCGACAATCCCTTTACGGCTCATGGAGTTCAGTAATGTTTGACCAGCTTCACCTTGTTGGAAACGGTTCACGGCATCCATATCATTGAATAGGAAAGGTAAATCGAATATTTGTAGACGTTTAGTGTAACGCTCAAACTTTGAGAGTGAAGGCGCGACAAATTGTACGTCGTTTAACAGCAGTGCCGCTAGTTCGTTGTTATCCCCAAATAACTGTGAGCTAGGAAATACACTGACTTTGTATTCACCTGGTAAACGTTGTTCAACGAGTTCTTTAAATTTAAGTGCCATTTGGCCTTTAGGTGTGTTTTCTGCCACTACGTGTGAAAACTTAATTTCAATCGGTTCTGCAAATACGTTAAAACTGGTCGCAAATACGGAGGCAACAGCGAGCATTTTGACTAAGGTTTTGAGTGGACGGGTCAATCCAGTTTGTTGATTCAATATCATCTTGAGTTCCTTTTTCTGTTGTTAGGATTTGTCCTCAGTCTTGGTTAGTTTGTTACCAAGTTTGAGTAGGAATACAGCCTTGATTTCCCTGAGGTCTGTCTTACTAAAGGCAAATACCACGCCAACTTACACTGGCTTCTGTAAGTGTTTGGTTACTAAAGTGTAGTTCATTTGATGCTTGTCACACTTTTAGTTTGGTGGGTGAGATCTCGCTCACAGTGATTTTGTGTTTGGGTGGAAACCCACCCATAGTGAAGATCGGCCCCAAATTGACGGCTCTTGTCGTTGCAGATAAATTAAACAAACTTAGTTATTTTGAGATCAAAAAAAGCCGTAAAAGTATGCGATATAACGACAAATACTGTGGTGGGCTGCTTTAGGAGAAGAAGTGTAGGTGAGATGTGAAGTCTATGGAGGTTAAGTCGATAGCTATCGTAGTCAATCAAGACACAATTCATTTGATGCTGTTAGTCATCCTCTAAAAGAATACGTTTAAGGATAGCATCGCTAGGTAACAAGGCTAAATGGCCCTGTTCATCAAAGTACCAACCGGTAATAAAGCCTTTTTGGCGCATGCTGACGAGATTATGCATGACTTCCCGCGCCTCTTTTAGAGCTGTTTGCTCATCGCAGGCATGGGTATGCTTTAAATAAGTGGCAATATTGGCAAGAGAAGCGGATTGACTGACGCTGGCCATAATGTTGATCTCCAAAAATGCTAAAGCAGAATGAAATCAGGCCGAGTGTTGATAGAGCTTGGTATTTTACGGATTATAAAAGGCGAAATAGTAAAATTTAACACTCGCTGATTGAGATCAAGCATAGTTGAGTAAGCGCGTGGGTAAAGTTTATTGGGGGAGAAATATGGTGGTCGCTACTGGGCTCGAACCAGTGACCCCCTCCTTGTAAGGGAGGTGCTCTCCCAGCTGAGCTAAGCGACCTGGGATATAACGTGTGTGTTGCAGAATATGGTGGTCGCTACTGGGCTCGAACCAGTGACCCCCTCCTTGTAAGGGAGGTGCTCTCCCAGCTGAGCTAAGCGACCTGGGATATAACGTGTGTGTTGCAGAATATGGTGGTCGCTACTGGGCTCGAACCAGTGACCCCCTCCTTGTAAGGGAGGTGCTCTCCCAGCTGAGCTAAGCGACCTGGGATATAACATGTGTGTTTCAGAATATGGTGGTCGCTACTGGGCTCGAACCAGTGACCCCCTCCTTGTAAGGGAGGTGCTCTCCCAGCTGAGCTAAGCGACCTGGGCATTCTTAAATTACACATTTTTTAAGTCATTCTTCACTAAATAATGGTGGTCGCTACTGGGCTCGAACCAGTGACCCCCTCCTTGTAAGGGAGGTGCTCTCCCAGCTGAGCTAAGCGACCTGGGAATGACTTTTACACATTAATACATTAAGTTATATGGTGGTCGCTACTGGGCTCGAACCAGTGACCCCCTCCTTGTAAGGGAGGTGCTCTCCCAGCTGAGCTAAGCGACCTGGGATATAACATTTTGTATGCCATAATTTCTTTGTAGAAAATATGGTGGTCGATACTGGGCTCGAACCAGTGACCCCCTCCTTGTAAGGGAGGTGCTCTCCCAGCTGAGCTAATCGACCTCGCTGTGTGGAGCCGTATTATAGGGAGGTTCGATCTAGTGTCAACGCTTTTTAGTGAAAAAAGCATTGGTCGCGCTATTTTTGTCCACATTGGCTTAATGCTAATCACGCCGCCGATCAAAGTGTTATTTAATTCGCCAGTCAATGGTATGCAATTTGGACGCTCGCGATTAAATACGGGTTGAACTCATCCCATTAACCAGACTTTTTTGTGGTAAAAGTGCTGAGGAAGTGAGTGATTTATAAAAATTAGTGCATTAATGGTATGAGTGCATTGATAGTGTATAGATGCGCGTGTTCGATGGCGCAGATATTTATAGTTAAAGGTATATAGGCGTAGAGATTTAGGGGTTGGAATATAAAGCCTGAAAAATATTCTCAAGTGTTAGCATTAATCAATGGTGGTGATCGCAATAGTGCCACCTTTATATATCGCTTTATATGGCTTCCCTATAAAAGGAGAGGGATTCGCGACACGATTTAACCAGATAAGTGATACTGTGAAGCTTGTCCCATTTGCAGCGCCTGCTTTGACTGTTAGAATAAGCCCACTTTTTTTTATCGTGATTGTCTTTATCTAGACGACTTTATATAGGTTAGTGTCCCATTATGACAACTAAGACGCGTTTTGCCCCTAGTCCTACCGGTTTCTTGCATGTTGGTGGTGCCCGTACTGCACTTTATTCTTGGTTACAAGCCCGTGCCAATAATGGTGAGTTTGTATTACGTATTGAAGACACTGATATTGAGCGTTCGACTCAAGCCGCTTGCGATGCGATTTTAGAAGGCATGAACTGGCTAGGTTTGACATGGGACGAGGGCCCATATTACCAAACCAAGCGTTTTGACCGTTATAACGAAATCATTGCTCAAATGTTAGAAAAGGGCACAGCGTATAAATGTTACTGTTCACGTGAGCGAATCGATGCCTTAAGAGAATCACAGGCCGCTAACGGTGAAGCACAAAAGTACGATGGTTGCTGTCGCGACTTACCCGCTCGCGAGACTGATGAACCATTTGTGGTGCGTTTTAAAAATCCAATCGGTGGTTCAGTGGTATTTGATGACCATGTTCGTGGTCGGATTGAATTTTCTAACGATGCATTAGATGACTTGATCATCGCCCGTACCGACGGCGTACCAACCTATAACTTCTGTGTGGTGGTTGATGATTGGGATATGGGGATCACTTGTGTGGTGCGTGGTGAAGATCATATCAACAATACCCCGCGTCAAATCAACATTCTTAAAGCATTAGGGGCGCCGATCCCAGAATATGCACACGTATCTATGATTCTAGGTGATGACGGCGCTAAGTTGTCTAAGCGCCATGGCGCTGTTAGCGTAATGCAGTACCGTGACGATGGCTATTTACCAGAAGCACTGCTGAACTATTTAGTGCGTTTAGGTTGGTCACATGGCGACCAAGAGATTTTCTCATTAGAAGAAATGAAGCAATTCTTTAAGTTGAGTGACATCAACAAAGCCGCTTCTGCTTTTAATACCGATAAACTGGTGTGGTTGAACCAACACTATATAAAGAGCCTAGATCCAGAATATGTGGCAACACACTTACAATGGCACATGGACGATCAAAAAATTGATCTGTCAAATGGCCCAGCATTAGCTGAAGTGGTCACTGCATTAGCTGAGCGCGCTAAGACTCTAAAAGAGTTAGCCGCATCTAGCCGCTATTTCTATGAAGATTTTGCTGAGTTTGATGAAGCACAGGCGAAAAAGCATTTACGCGGTGTTGCGTTAGAGCCATTGCAACTGGTGCAACAGAAATTATCAGCATTAACTGAGTGGACAGCTGAAGCTATTCATCAGGCAATTGAAGATACTGCGACTGAATTAGATGTGGGTATGGGTAAGGTCGGTATGCCTTTACGTGTTGCAGTAACAGGGGCAGGGCAGTCTCCAGGCTTAGATATCACACTATTTTTAATTGGAAGAAGCCGTTCTGAGCAAAGAATATCCAAAGCGATTGAATTTGTAGCAGATAGAATAAATTCCTAAAAAAACGAGTTGACACTTTTAGGTGCGCTGCATAGAATGCGCCACGCAGTTGAGACACAGTCGAGCAAATGCTTGCAGTGCACTTAAATGTAGTTCGATAGGTTTGGGGTTATAGCTCAGCTGGGAGAGCGCTTGCATGGCATGCAAGAGGTCCACGGTTCGATCCCGTGTAGCTCCACCAAACTTACCGTAGATGTTAAACGGGAACCTTTTCTAGTGAAAAGTTCAAATTAATATGTCCGGGGTCCCCTTCGTCTAGAGGCCTAGGACACCGCCCTTTCACGGCGGTAACAGGGGTTCGAATCCCCTAGGGGATACCAAATATTGGTTCCTAGCGAATAACTAACGAGTTATTTGGTAAGAACAAAATCTAAATTTCTGCTGATACATATACTGCTAAAGTTAGCTGTGTTGACAAAAATTTGGGGCTATAGCTCAGCTGGGAGAGCGCTTGCATGGCATGCAAGAGGTCCACGGTTCGATCCCGTGTAGCTCCACCAATTTACTGCCTTATTAAGCAGAAACGAAAGTTTAAATTAATGCACCCAAGGCACCATTCGTTATTTAGAAGAGTGCCTATGAGGCCGTAGATGTTAAACGGGAACGTTAGGTTCAAATTAATAAGTCCGGGTCCCCTTCGTCTAGAGGCCTAGGACACCGCCCTTTCACGGCGGTAACAGGGGTTCGAATCCCCTAGGGGATACCACATTTTGGTTCCTAGCAAATAACTAACGTGTTGTTTGGTAAGAACAAGGCATTTGCTTCCTAGCCTACTGAAGTGAATGTGTTACAAAGCTCGGTTACGAGTTAAATCATAAGTCCGGGTCCCCTTCGTCTAGAGGCCTAGGACACCGCCCTTTCACGGCGGTAACAGGGGTTCGAATCCCCTAGGGGATACCA
>NZ_JAGTUL010000054.1:0-18295 GCF_018224605.1 Shewanella sp. M16
CCAATAAAAATAGCTGAGTATAAAAAACAATGAATATACATTAGAATTTTATGGTCTCTTTCAAAGGCAATTTTAATTTCAGTTTCATTATCCATAATCATTCCTAATTTGTAACCAATGGGTTAATAACTAAACATAAGATTTAAAATCTCAATTTATAGACTAATAAATGGGAATGGCATTGCAATTACCAATACCAGCATCCAACTTATCATTTTATTAGTATCTAATGAATTTAAAATATACATGTGATTCCTTAATTTAGTACCAATGGGTACGTAGTGTGTAGAATTTCATTCTACATTTTACTGGTAATAATCAAACATCTTAATTGTCTATAGGAAATTTAGCTTGTTCAAGGGCCAACTTTTTAGCCCACACCCTCTTGACTGTACTAACACTACATTGTGCAAGCTTAGCTGTCTCAGAAATGCTTTTTTTGCCCCTCATTTCTCGAATCAAATTGTTTCGATGTGTATTTTCCGGACGCCCCCGATATTTACCCTTTTTTTTAGCTAGTTCAATTCCTTGTCGCTGCTTCACTCTTCGTTGTGTATAGTCATCATGCGCACTTTGGAGTGCTATCTTAAGTAGTAAATCTTGAAGTGCATCGATCACAATTTTGGTAACGCCTGAAGTCTCATTTTGTAACTGGCTTAAATCGACCAAACCAGGAACAACTAGCCTCGCACCTTTACTGTAAATAGACTGCACCAACAAATCTGCTTCTGCTATGGGTAATCGGCTAATGCGGTCCATAGATTCGGCTATCAGACACTCATTTTCTTGTAAATCAGCTATCAGCCTAAGTAATTCAGGGCGATCAGCTCTGGCTCCTGATTCTTTTTCTCTGTAGACACCTGCTACATACCATCCATTTTGTTTTGCATTTGTTATTAACGAATCTTGTCTTGACAAATCTTGCTCATTAGTACTTACCCGCTGATAGATCCGACACACTTTTAAATTTGAATTAGCCACTAAACTAACCTCTATGATAGCTCATTTAAGTATACCTAAATGAACCAACCATAAATCAATGGCTCATTTAAAATATCGGCAACCCTATCGGGCCTAGCTCATTAAATTAACCCTAAAGAGCTATTTATACAAATTTGCAATGCAAAAAAAATGCCCACGTTAATTGTGGGCTTTTTTAGGGGGTTAAACTGATAATTCAGGAAAGCGACAGTGATCGAGGACCTTCCAGCGAAAATGCACCCGTCGATTAAAACCTGGTTGTTCCAACGGCCACTTTATCAAGCCATCCATCTCCCAACCTTCATAAATACCTAGGTGTATGCATTCCCAAGCTTCGACTAGAGCAGACCGTAAGGGATCGGTAAGGTCACAAGCTGCATGCATCAAAGCGTCATCTGTTGCATTCGGATAATGTACATACTCAGAATGATAGGCCAATGGGATATATACACTATTTTCAAACTCGAAACTTGTGATACTAACCACTACATCATTTCGGTTTATTTTTGCTAACTTAAATCCCTCTAAAATTTGGGCTTCAAGCGCAATATGTTTGCTTAAGCTTCCAATAGTTTTTATTACCTCTCGGCCATCTTCATCCGCAGTAATATATCCACCTTCAACTTTTATTCTGCAAAATCCGAACTTATTTAAATCTGAAAGTACAGTGCTAATTAAATTTTTCATTTTATTACCAATGGGTAAGTAGTCTACATCAACTGAGTCGAATGTAAAAAAACCATCCTAGGATGGTTTTTGTGGGCATTGGCAAGATTATCGCATCAGCCAACTTTCAAACGAGTTATAATTCACTTGAGACGCTGTAGCCACTTTTACTACAGTTGAACCATATCCACCATCAGGTGTTATACAGTATCGTGCAACCTTTTCAGCTTCGGGTCGATTGGGAAGTGTGGCAATTAAATTGCCATTTATATCTTCTACAGCACAAGGACCATTATAACCTTCAGGTAAATACGATTCCGCAGTCGGTGAACCAAATGCTAAAGATCCTTCTGCAAGCAGACTGACTTTACACATATTGCTCATAGCTTTTGATAATGCTTGAACAAGTTCCATTGGATGTTTATCCATAGGCAATACTTCTTGAATTTTTTCAGCATGATCTTCTAACCAGTGTTTCAATGTGATCAAAGAATCACGTTCTGAATTGTTTAAACCTAAGATTAAATTTTGCATTACTATTTCCTTATTTGTAGCCATTGGGCTGATTAGATAACGATTCATCTTAACTATTACGATTGGCAATTACAAAGCAGGAATTTCCTATGGAAATTTAATTGTCAAAAAAGGATAAATCTTTGGATAACAGAGTACCAATACGAGCCTCATCAGCTTACAGCCTGAAACATTAACTTGCATTGGACATTGGAATTATTTTGTGAATTATCGGCGTTGAAATCGAGATGAAAAAAAACCTGCTAAGCAGGTTTTTTAATTTAAAACAACTTCTTTTGTGTGCAATACTGATGGATTATTTGTGATCAATGGATCTATTGGTGAACCAATAGAATACCATAGAAGCCGAAGCCATTCAAAAGCTTAAGTGAAAAAAATACGCTTGATAATTTACATTTATTCAACATGCTTGCTTAGGTAACTGCTCAAAGAGCAAAATCCAAAAGTTGTGCTCATTGCTCTTTGGGTAAACCCTCAAGGCCGCAGGAATCTCATGAGTTCTTAAATTCGGCACCACTGAGTTTACGAATTGATTGGCAATATCTTCAGTGTAATTTTCTGGTAAATGACGACTATCACTGCCAATACGCAATGAACGTTCCGGCCAATGTAATGAAATCAACTCGCCGTTGATGGTCGTTTTTCGTACTGAATCCATGTTAATCCTATTCATCTGTACCAGAGGCTCCTTGATTGAATAGCTACATTAACATGGCTAAGCTCCAGCGTTTCTTTCGGAAGAACATAGCTGTATTTTGCATTGCAAATATAAAAAAGCCACTCAATGAGTGGCTTAGTGGATTATATTTTCAGATTATTTAATAACTTAGCAGTTATTAACCGTTAGTAAAAACCAACGAATACACTTATGGGATATGTGTTATACACCCAGTTCCACCGCTATTTGCGAATCCGGCACAAATATACGGATAATGGAAGGAACGGAGTGATTATACACGTATTTAGTTATTTTCCACCCTTCATTCCCTTAGTTAAAAGGGATTTAGTTACGTTCAATATGTTTGAAGCGGCTTTATTAGCAATAGACCCCATTTTGTCGCCACCAATAGGATCTAACTGCGCAATTCTCACACCAACAACCGTCATCACCGTACTCATTAACATTGGCACCGCGATGTATGCTGCAGCAATCATCATTTCTAGCATAATCTGCATATTGACTTGATAGCCAGCTGAAATCATTCCAACAAAATTATCATCAAGCCAACGTATCATCCTAAAATAAGGAATCCAAAGCAGGAAAGTACAATAAGTCAACGTTAACCCTAAAATGGGTTCAATCTCATAACGACCAACGACCATTGCAATAGGGACCAAGGCAGTTACAACAAGCAATAAAATAGAGGTTGCCGCCGGAAGCGCTTTGAGTAGAGCAAGGTTTCCGGCAAAGTCTTTCCAAGCAGATGTAATTAAACCTATATCGAGCACGGTCCCAAAAATGGTTGAGGTAATTTGACTACCCTCAGCAGTGCTACTATGCGAGCCAAACTGAGCTACATCACCCAATTGAGTTGCAAATACTTTTTGAGCTTTCAAACTTGACCCACTTTGGGTCAACAATTGTTCATTCAAGATAGCTGTTAAAATAGTATTTTGGCTAAAGCCGTCACCATTATCACATGTAGGACTTGTTTCCCCCCATGCTCGCCAGTCATATAAGCCTATGTATTTACCACAAAATGCAGGATCTTTAAGATTAAAATATTCATATAATCTATCCTCTAACCCCCTAAATGTTCGGGTTTCAGGTTTTACTCCTGGTAAGGGCTCCGCAGGTATTTGGGCACTATCCCCCCACCATTTGTCACATGTTGGATATCCGTAACCTTTGGGAGCAGCAGGAAGTGGTGAATTTGGTGCCGATTTTTCATCGTAACCACGTTCTGACATTTCTACACCAAACCCCCAAACTGGAGTCTGTGCTTGTAAACTCGGGTAAAATGAACTGGCTTGATAAAACATGTAATTAGGAAGAAATGCAATGGGCTCCAACGTTGCATTATTAGATGCTTTTTGCAATAACGCTTTAGCCTTCATAGTACACTGACTCATGAACTTTCCTAAATCATTAGCAAGTACTTCGTCCCGAATAAAGTTTGTCGCTATTTCGTGCTTCAGTGCTCTTAAACCATTATCGCAAGGCAGTTGTGCTGTTATATGAGAACCAATTGCTAACATCATTTGTCGCCAAAAATGCCACCATATAGGTACTCGAACAACTTGATTGGCCATAGTCAACTGCCCTGCAAATCCGTTAACTGAAGATTTATACATTTCAAACTCAGCGGAATCTTGCATTTGAAAAACTTCTTTCATACTTTTTGCGATTAAAGTACCGTATCCTGTTGTTAGATAATCAGATGGACTTAATGTAGGATTACTAAAATCTTTAATATTACTATCACACTCTCTCAATTGAAGCCGTACAGCCAAATCCCCCACTTTTAAAGTAGGTGCTGCAGCAAAAATTAATACTCCCATCATAATCGCCATTTTGACCCAATAACGTCCCCAATGTTGCATTGGCGCGTCATTTAAACCGTCATTTTCCATTGATTGTCGAATAGCTTGCAGTGTTTCCATGACAAACGGTAATAAAAACAAACCGGATGCTGTCAACGAATACCAAACAATCTGGTAAAAATATGCTCCGACCAAACTGGACATTAAGTCCATATAACTGAAACCCATGAGAGTCACAGATAAATCACCTAAGCTCATACCCTTCTCCTAGGTTAACCACATAATAAAAAGCAAGATGGCGGCAGCAGTACAAGTCGGATTTTTGTTCTTTGCTATATGCTCACGTTTTTTATCACTTACCCGACTAAGTATTAATCTTTCCCAATTCAACCAAAGCAAGAGCAATATCCCACCTTGAATTACTAACATGACATTTTTGAAAGTATGAAAACTCCCTACTAAACTAGCAGCATCTCCACCATTCATCACCCAACTATTAAATATTGATGCAAGGAGAAAAAGTGAAATTATAGTTATTATCAAATAAATCCATTTTTTCATTCTGGCCATCAATGGCTTAACTTGTTTATCAATTTTACGTTCCATAACTTTACCTATTTAACTGCCCTGATTAGCGAATCGTTATTCATTCGTAATATTGAAGGGATGGTGTTTTGAGAAAACATTTTACGAATTTCCACTTCTTCTTTTACCATCTTCACTTCATCACCAATTCTATGAACCCACTCAGTCACTAATTCTTTTGTTGTTGGGTTTTTAAGTACTTCGGTAATATTTGTGGCAGAAATCAAAATACGGCGCATTTCAAAAGCCTTGGCAATTTCTCGTTGAGCAGATATTTCAGCAGCCAAACGATTGATTAGCATCCCCGCATCTTTATTGGTTGCTAAAGAACGAATGACATCAATTGACATCAATACACCTGGCGCACTCACTTCACGGATCTCATTTATCGATGGAGACTTACCATCAATCTGATTTTCTACAATGTCCTTTAAGTTATTAGCTATCGCTTCGGCCCTTTCATCTATCGTGGCCATGAGCCCTGCACCTGGTTTACTGTCGATAGGATTACTATTGGGGTCCGTTCTTATGTTCGTTTCACCAAAGACATCAACAAACCACGCTTGAGCATCTGCAGGTTTGGGCCAATAACTCACAAAAGACGGATTTGCAGTACTTTCAGACGGTGCTAAACCTTCACAGTTTCCTCTACCAATTAAACGGTTATAACTGGCAATAACAACTTCAGATAGCACAATAGGCGGTTGTCCTTCACCCCCTCTTTTTTCGCCACACATCCATGTCGTACCTTTCTTACCCATATTCGTTTCGGCATTTTTTACCATTTCACCAGCATCAGCATCTTTGGCCTTAGCGGGAGTTCCCGAGTCAGGATCACCACTAAAAAATGTGGTTAATTCTTCATGGCCTGACGCTTTTACCCAACCGTCTATATAACTGCCCTGTTGCACATCGCGGGTAATTTTTTCGCAACTGGCGACTTCAAGTTGAAACTGGTTTTCAGCAGCATTCATACCATTCGTCATATACTCATAAAGCCCTGGCCTTATATTTTGGATGGCAAGCATTGGTAAACTCGCAATCGTGCCTTGGATTGAGTTAACCATATTTCGCTGTGTAGTGGCCCAGCCCTGCTTGACACCATTAAGAAGATTTTCCATTGATATGGAAGGGTTAAATGAATTACACATCATCGCCCCATTCACGCCTACCGATGTTCTGAAACGGAAGCGTGATTTATTGTAATTTGGAAGGCGAAGTGCTTCCGCGCCACCAAGTTCATAGTAAACAAGAGCTGGCATACTAGATGGAATTAGGCTTCTATTCTCAGGAGGTACAGCATCAGCAAAGGCGTTTTGGCTGATTAACAATGCGATCACTACAGATACTTTTTTTAATTTAAACATTCGTTACTCTCCAACAAAATATAGAAAAATCTGACCTTCTTTACGGCAACAGCTGTATTCTCTCCACAAATTCCATGCATAATTGCCTTTGGCATCTCTACGATCCCCATACCCATCAGAAGCAGAAAAAGTTGAATCTGTTTTTATATGTCCAAACAAATGGCATTGACTGTCTGCTTTAGGATAAAGCATCTGATATTTACCCGTTTTCTCATCCCATTCGTTAACTTCACCCGCTGGCCAATAACCCGCTTTCCTACTTCCATTAGCAGACATAGCAACATGTACCATCGAGCTTGAAGTCACGATCGAAGCCACACGCGAAGCAACAACTGCCGCTGCTTTATAATCATCAAAATGGTTTACAAATCCGGTGCGAGGGTAAAGACCGGACCAAACCCGCAGGAAGAGGTATTCATCACCATTTGAACGCTCGCCAATATTGGATTTACCTGGTGTAATCATATCCAGTACATTAGTGAGATATTCTGGTTCAGCCGTTCGCCAGAGCAATCCATCTGCAAGGGAGTTGTAGTAAGGCATAAATGAAATAGTGCCAGCCTTACAGATTGCATAATCCATAAATGATTGGCCATACACTGAGGCTAGAGGATTGCCTATTGCAGTCGCATTCTTGAATTTTAAATTGACATTGGAGCCGAGCCCGTGGCCTTGCCCCTGTCGTTTATTGACAACTTCACCATCATCTAGATCAACACCAAAACTACTACTGACGTTTTCAGATAAATCGTCTGTCCAAGACATCATGTCCCACGTATTTTTTCCTTTTACTTGATAGGCTGAAATAACAAGATCTGGAATATAGTGTTTTACTTTAATGCTGGTTCTTACAGATACACTAAACAAACTAATTTTCAACCAAAAACAAACACCTACAGGTCGCCAAGCTAGGCAACTTGTATTGACTGAGTTTGAAATAATATCCGCGAGATCAAGTGAATCATTATCAGGCGAAGCAGGATTTTCTTGAGCCCACTTATTCGGATCATTAATAACATCCTGGCACTCAGGATATGGTTTACAAGCCCCTAAACTATCGAAAGGTATAAGAGCAGTGACAAAGAGCGCGATTAGGAAATACTTCATCATTCAGCCCCTCTAATCCATTGGGTACAGGACTGAACTGCCGTTGGATAAGTGCCACCATAAACAATACCGATTTGAGGAATGTTATTTAACGAACGGCGGCAAATGAAAGCAGGTATTTTTTTTAATTTATAATCGAGCATCACTTTTTGCATAGCTTCACCCGCAAGAGTAGCTGCATCGACTAATTCAATAAATTCAGGACCTTTTTGGATTAGCTGCCATGCAGCTAAACCTTCGCGTTCAGTTTTCGCCCCCTGTAAATATTTAGCATTGATTTTATCCTCAACCTTTCTATGCCCATCGAGTACATAGGTTTTCACCGTCCCAGGAATAGAAAGTGATGAACATTCATCATGCAAGCAAAAGACCTCTGTGACAGGCGCTGCAAATGCCACTGAGGTCAATAATAAATTTAGACTCAAAGTAATTACGATCTTCATGTTTAGCCCTGTAACCTAGGATTAGGCTTAGTTTACGGGCAAATGAAGCAATCTTTTCTTTCGGAATAGACGATGAATGGGGGATTTTCTATATACTAGCTTTGCGTGGTTCGTCTTCAGTCAGCATCAATAAGAGGTCGCATTAATGAAATCTATTCTTTTACCTGCAATTGCAATATCACTAGGCATTGTGTCATTCACAACAGTAGCTTGCCCTGAAAAGTCGCAAGCCATTATCACGCAACATTCATTTGGTGCTATTACATTCGAGCACTTCCAAGCATTGGAGTACCAACCAGAACTCATAAACAAAATGATGGCTGAAGGTTCAGTGTTCGCGCTACAAGCTGGCGAACCCGTCTGTGTGATAAAGAGCGAATGGCAATTTTATAGGGCAGTTATTGAACTAAATAATGGCCGTCAGCTATGGATAAAAGACAGTGCTTTCCAATTAAAAATTTAACGTATACCCCGCCCTACCCCCTAGGGCGGGGTTACTCTTAAGGACAATTTTTATGCTGCTTGATGATATTTTGGATTATTGACGATTTTTTCTAATACAATTTCATGCTGTTCTTTCGTGATCAATTTCCTTTTCAAATCAATATTGGCGGCTTGTACCAATGACGCGCCAGCGGTCCTAATACTGTACTTTTCCATAATATTAGATCTGTCGGTTTTTTCTTTTGGATCTGTACCCGCAATAGCCAACGTGAATGACGGTTGAACGATTCTGACTAAGTTTGCTTCGGGTCTAGCTTTGTTCACAATAATCATTTCTGTAAACTTGCCTTGTTCGGCCTTAGCCCTTGAAATCAACTTCGCTTGTAATCCATTAGGGTCTAACTTTGCGAGCTCGCACAATATCTCAAGATCGTCTTTGGGTGGTTTAATCGCATAAAAATACTCTCCAACACCGAGGATTGCCCTTGCTTCACCAATAAACGACTGGCTAAAATCTTGGGTCGCAGCAAGGAACCATGCCCCATACTTACGCCACATCCGCACAATTTTTACTGCAACGGGGGCAATGCGGGGGTCTTTCAAAATCAAGTGCGCTTCGTCTGTTATCACGTAGATTGGTCTATCATCTCCCTCAGAAGCTTTGGTTTCTGCCAGGTTATTAATCATGTTCATTAGGGAAAGATAAGATAAAGCAAGCATATCCTCGTTCCCTTCTCGTTGTGCAACACCCAATTCAACATGTAAACAATCGCATTTCTTGAAAGGTTCACATTGTTGATTAAAAATCTGACCTCTAACTGACTTGGTATAAATAGAGACGTTATCTGACATCAAACTAATTCGACGTTTTTTATCAGAATCAATATCATCTAATTTTGAATTTGCCTGAAGTGCTTTCGTTAAATGCAAAGGGGTCATGATTTGGTCTTGTAACGCATCAGCTATATTCGCTGCATCGATCACAGCATTAGTCATGATAGCATCATCTTGACGACGCCATTCATCGTCCTCCTTAGCGTTTCCCCCCGTCACCATGAGACGACTGATAAGCATACATTCGCCTAAATAGTCTTTTTTCTCTTCTTTGTCACTTTCATCTTTCTCTCTAGCAGCATCAAATTGCTCTTGGCTGCGTAAGTACGCGCTTTTAGCCTCTTCAATCTTCTCAATAAGCCATTGATATGGAAGATTTTG
Source organism: Shewanella sp. M16 (assembly GCF_018224605.1). Classification (NCBI taxonomy): domain Bacteria; kingdom Pseudomonadati; phylum Pseudomonadota; class Gammaproteobacteria; order Alteromonadales; family Shewanellaceae; genus Shewanella; species Shewanella sp. M16. The sequence continues at coordinate 9,827 of NZ_JAGTUL010000054.1, forward strand.
CAGCTCAAGAATCGCTATCATTCGCTTCATTTCTTCATCAAGCATGCGCTCATCTTTTACAAGATTTAGCAAATGCTCATCTCGTGCGCGTTTTCCGTTGAATAATGGGGCAACAGGTCGCGAATTATGGCCAGTTCCAATATTAATCCGCTGTACATCCATTTTCTCTGTTTCAAGAAAATCCATTAGAGGGTCAAAACTTTCCCCTGCTTCAGCAATAAAAATCCTCGCATTTTTGAAAAGCAAAAGTTCGACGATCATTTTATTTAATGTGGCAGATTTACCTAATCCCGATGGACCAAGTAAAACAGCGTGACCGTTACCGTCATAATCGAGCGGGTCAAAAAATATTAGTTCACCGCGACGATTGAAAAATGGGAAACATACTTTTCGTGTTCGACTAATTGCCCCCCTTGTTCGCCCCATCAATGGTATTAAACGAGCACAATGATCAAACCAAGCGTATTTGCCTCGTTTTCGCATGTTATCGAGCGCAGGATCGTACACCATTGGTAAATGTCGAATGAAAGACTCAATAGGGAACAAATTATTCTCAGGAGACACAGCTCGAAGCCCAAGCGAATTGATTAACTCGATTTTTACTTTATCCGTAAAACGGTTTAATTCTGCCAAATCAGTACCAAAGATGAATACGCCCATATCTGTTCTGTGCATCTTCCGGCCAAGAGCCAAAACTTTTTTAGTAATCTTGCATTGTTCATTTGTTAATGCTGCAGCGTCATCGTTATGCTGAGTTTTATTTTCAAGATCAACTACTGATTCTAAAACCTCGTCACTTTCTTCAAACACTGTTTGTTGAACAAAGATACTACCTGGAGGAAGGTTATCAAAAGCCGCTGAAATTTGGCCATTATCTCCTACCTTTTCTGCAGTTAATGCTCCCGAACGAGGAATTTGGTTCATTCGCTCGACTTGTAAAAAACGGGCAGGATGACCATCAAACATAATGACGCCATTGTCAGAATCGGTTTCTATCCGAGAATGCAGCATTGATGCAGCATAGTCACCGTCAACTTCGGCAAGATCTGCAGACGGACAAGGATTCTCACTTAATAGACGGTTGATGTCCCCGAACGTTGAAGCCGGTGATGGGTTTAACATTCTCACCATCACAGAGTAAAATTGCTCTCTGTTTAATCGTCTAGCAATAGAACGTGCTGAAATTGTCGCTTCGAAAGTCGATCTCATTCGAGCCAATAATTCAATTTCCTTTTTCCTCGTCGCATCGACACCTTTTCTATCCTTGATCGGGGCTCTACGATAAAGAATAGCAATATGTCGACGCCGACCTCCGCGATAAGCACGACTGGCGTTTTCAGAGTCGCCTTTAGTCATTGTCTCTCTAAATAAACCTTCTTCTGACTCCATGCCTTTGAGCATTCGCTTCGTGCTGGCTAAATATTCTTTAGCCAGTTCGGTATTTTTCCAATCGGGATGAATTGCATTAGCAATAATCTCATACTCTCTATCGAGTGAGTTTTCATCAAAAACATAGGTCGTTAAAACAAATTGGCTGCCTTTTCTTGGCTGCTCCAAATCTCTTTCGGCAGAAAGTGATTTTACAAAGTCGCTTTCAATTTGTTCGATATCGTGCTCATCTAATCCTTCTGAAGGAATCGGTTCTAATTCCCAAAGACAAGCAACAGATACGTGATCTTCAAGCAATACCATCTCACATTCATCGAGGTATTCCGCATAAGGTAAGAAGCCTGTGAAAGAACGATATTCTTTATATAAATTAGCCTTATCACCTACTGTGATTGGCTGAAACTCATCCACAAACTCGTCTTTTATCTCCCTCAAGACTTTTGCAAGTTTTTTAACTGCTGGTTTGAAACCATCTAATGTTAAATTCATCTTAACGAGCCTTCTTTACGTGTAATTGCTGATAAGTGGGGTATTCGATAGCATAAGCTGGCTCAAGATTATTTTGAGACGTTAAGCGAGGATAGAAATAGAGTACTCTTCGATCGTTTTTTAAAAACTTCACCCTCGGCGCAAGCTCTGCGACCCCTTTCCTTACGGTCATGTCATACATTGATGATTCAGCGCCTGATCTATCTATAAACTCTCGAACATAAACAGTATTAGCAGTTGGCTCTTGCAACACAGCTTCTGTTGTAGTGGATGGTGGCCCTAATATTTCATCTTTCGATGTCATACATGCAGTCAATGTTAGGACCATAAAAATTTGCAATGCAAAATTTCTCATCTCCAATAATTCCTCATATCTTCATTTTCTGCCGAAATATTAAATTCATGTCTCACTTTTCGACCTTTGGGATCGTAATCAATCTTAATCGGGGTTTTTACTTCAATGTTAACGAACGTGCCAATATCAACAACCACGACACTCCAAGACTCGGCCCACAACTCGTTTAACATTGCAGACCCTTGCTCAAGGCCCTTCTGTACCCCTGTACCCGCAACGTACTTACCTACATCCCCCGTGACAGAGGACGATGTTGAATCTGACCCTTGGTTTACCGTTTTTTCCGCACCTGCATAAGCACTCGCGGCTCCAGCGGCTGTGCCTAATAAGACATTTGTCGATATAAATTCGGCGGCATCAGAATGGAATTTTCCCGAGATACATTCTGTTCCTGCAGTATCAGTTAACACGGCTAACGTCTGAGCAGACACCGCATCTTGGCCACTATTTGCTAAATTTGACCCTACCTGAGCAATGCGGCCATCGGAGAAAATAAATGTAAAACTGGTTACATAAGCCCTTGCACAACTCAGTGAAAAGTTTCCTACGGCATAACCGCCAACAAATGCTTCAGCTAATTCCGGAATTTCAAAACCATTTGCTGCAAGTAACTTTGGCGGGATCTTGAGTTTAAATCCCATTGGATTCACTGAGCCGCTTTTGGGTACTAACGCAATCACACGGCTTGCAAGCCTAGAACCGATGATACTTGTGTTTTCCGGTACGGTATAAACAGGTTTGGGTTCGAATTTATCAGTTGTTGTGTTGACGGCATTAGTCGCACCTTGCTTGATAGATTCACCTTGTTTTGCAACCCAATTGGTCGCTTTAAACACCCCATCTTCAATATTAAGTTCACGATCGATAGGATTTACCCATACAACATCACCTGTTACGCCATAAAGAGAACTTGAACCGTTACCTATTTCAAACTCATCACTGCTATTAAGTGGATTTTTTGGCCTAGAAGGTGAATTCGGCTTACTAAAATCTTTGCCACTCATTTGTTGAGCGACATCTTTAGCATCGTTGATGGTTTGATTTAAATTTGCCATCAACTTATCAGCTTCGGTTTGCTGTTTTGATTGCTGTGCTTTCAGTTCTTCCAATTGTCTTTTTAATTCAGCTATCTCAGGGCTATCCGAAATTTTAATTTCAGCATTGTTTTTATTGGCTTTTAGCTCTTCAATCGCTCCTGCCAGTTTCATTTGAGTATCACTAATCGCATTCATTTGATTAGTTCGCTCTGATTCTTTTTGTACTAACGTTTGAATAGTCGCCACACTACTATCCCCTGCACCCAGGCCAATGGGTGTTTTGGGGGCTGGAGGAAGAGCTGATTCCTCACTTGGAGTTGAGCTTTTAAAAAGATAAAAGAGTATGAAAACCGAAAAAATTACAATTCCATATTTAATCAAAGGATTGGGTTTTGCGTTTTCCATTAAAATGCATCCTCATATAAAATTGAATTCAAATCTGAAGGGAAAGGTTTTACATGTATTAAAGTCACTAAAGCCCGATTAAATTTCTTTAATATGGCTTCATCACTTCGAAGATCAACTGCAATCCATTTTCCGCGAATTTTTGCAGGGTCAATAACCACATCAGCTGTACTTGTATTTTCAATAATAAACACGGTGCCGAGTAACCCACCTCCAGTGAATGTTTTGACTGGAGTCATATTGATCCCTGCTTGTCGATATAGACCTTCTATTGGTAATGGAGGATAGTTCCGAGAACTTTCAGCAATAGGGAACGGAGTGCTTTCAATAGCATGCAAGGGGCCAAAACGTTGTGCTACAGCTCGACTTAACACCTCAACTGTCTCCCTCGGTGTTAGTCTATTTTGCGGTTTTACGCTGTCTGAGGCAGTTTCAGAACTATTTTCAGCCACTGCAGAATGCTTCCGGATGATCACTTCTTCATCAGGAGTTTCATACTCATTTACCGTTTGAATTTTTGCGTAAATTACCTCACCCGTATCGATCCCTTGAAATATGATTTCACCATCAAATTCATTATTGAGTTTAATGCTCACAAAATTACCTGATGGCCGGATCTGAATACTGCTCGCTAATTCAGGAGGCAACCCAATCCGTTGTGGCTCATCAAATCGGAGTACCGCACCAGTGCGTTGTGTTGTTGATAAGTAGATCTCAATGGGATTGCCATCGAAAATTGCAACCCTAGCCTGAACACCTAGGGTCATCATAAACAATATCATTCCAAGTAAATATTTCATGCTATTAGTCGTTTGATGAGTAAAGTTGACTAATTCTAATCGAAAAAAAATGCAGGGGTTCTTTCGGAAGGGCCTTCAGAATAGAAGGCCCGTAGTGTTAGTTAAATATTGAGTTTTGCTAATGCCTCAGAGTGCATAAACTGAGACGCAAGACGCTTTCTATCCTCTTGAGAATGGATATCCATAAATAGGGATCTAAGCCTCTCAGTGAACAGTGCATCTTGTATCTGCGAAGATTCACTAATTTGGTTTAATAAATTAGGGACTTCTACCGTATAGAATCGAGTACCCAATAGCTCATAAGTATCTATATCGAGACCAAATTCCATTAATTCTACATGTGCTTCGCGGCGATAATGCTGCATCTCAGTATTGACACATTTGACACCGAAGCAAGAATAAAGTACCAAGTTAGTCAGAAGCTTCTCGTATCCTCTCATATTAAATAATGTCAGTAGTTGCTTTGCCGCAGCCTCTGAATCACCACCACACACATCATCAAGATATCGTGTTAATGCCTCGAATACTTCAGGTTTTTGCCAAAAATCGGCATTTCCCCTCCAAACGTTTTTTCGGTCCATTGTTACGCCAACCATTGAGGCTAAATGCAAACGCATTCGTTCAATGAATTTCAACCCGCGCTCATGAATACCATTCCGGCCTCGTGGTACAAACGTTGTTAAAATGCCCTTTTTAATTGTCCAACTGAGTTTCAGCTCACTAAAATACCACTGCAGTAATTTTGTCGGCTTTGCCGTTCTGAGATAGAAATTATACTGAGCTAATCCGTTTAAATGCGCTAAATACTTTGGAAAACTCAACCCAGTAGCCTCTAATTCTGCAGCATATTTGGTTGAAAGAGATTTGACAGCATTACCAAGTAAGTCATTAGAAACTGAACCAACACCTGCTATAATCGAGTCATGAAAGTTTTCATAAAATGTTTCATCATGGCCATTAAGATCAGATGTATGAGTAAACTCATGTGCTAATAACAGACATAAATTTACTGGGCCAATCTCCGATGCAAACAGTCGGTCAGATACATCTTTATTAATTGCGATAAATGACCTCCCATCAGTCCAACCACATGTTGCACTATCCTTTGGTATACCAAACCGGATTATGCGCTGTGGTTGTTTTAATCGTTTCGCCATGCCGTTTGCAACATATTGTAAGCAGTTTCGCTGGCACTTTTGCAAAGGACTGAGAGATGCAGTATCAATAAACTCTGTTTCAAGCTCCAGCACTTGCTCGATATTTTCAAATGTCACCTCTTGTAAGTGAGGGATCTTAAACCCTTGAGGTAGTAATCGATTAACTTTCGCATACAGTTCTTTTAAGTTATTCACCCCCCAAACCATAAGTTCATGTTGAGTGATAACGACATGACCTGCTTTAATTGACTTTCGATATAACTCTACATTGTGAGTTCCATCAACTAAACACCAGGGCTTATGAAAAACAAATCTACCTCCGATCGACTCCTTTTTTTTATTTGCAAGCTGCAACAACGGCTCACCTAAAAACTCTTTCCTTAACTCTTCGTCACTTAGCATTGTTTCAATGAGGTATTTTCTGTCTTCATCAGAATGATATTTTTTTTGTTTATTACGTTGTAACGAAAGTTCATTGAGCACTTTTAAGACATGCTTTACAACAGGGCAATGATCACTCAACTCGTTCCGACTAATATTCAAATCCGGTGATGTTAAGAAATTGATATCTGCATCTACACCACGATACCGATGCCGCGAGTGTTCAATGATATGTACACCACGATTATAAAAATTAGTGCCTGAGTAAGCATTTTTAAATTTTATTTTGCAAATGTCATCTTCATAGTCCCAATTAACAGATGTGATGATAGCTACACCATTAATCGTTATTTCTGCAAAATCAACATATTGTAAATACTCTCTTAATTGTCTCGCAGAATATACATTCACTTTTGAATACCAAGAACCCTCAACAATAGTCCCTTTGATATGTTCCAAGCCATTACGCTTAGTAAAGCCATACTCGCTATTCCCTTCATCTGAAAAGAGATTTACATCTATCAGGTAAGTGCAACTACGCCATTGCACATGGGAAAGCCCCATGATTTGGGCGCGACCCAATCGAAATCGGCCAAATATTTTGCTATCGGTTTGCTTTAAACAAAAGGATTGAAAACTCTTGATATCGGTCAGGCCACTACCATTATCTCTAACGCTAAAACCAGCACTATCATAACGAATGTCGATTTTTGTCGCGCCATGATCAAGCGCATTCATGACTAACTCTAAAACGGCTTTTTCTGGTGAGGATGATTGACTCATCACTAGCTGACGAATAGCTTCCGTTTTGTCTAACTCAAAACAGAGCTCTTCGGTTTCCGGTACTACAGCGGCTACAGGAAGGTTCATTACTATCTCCAATTTGCATTGCAAAAATATCTCACCCATCTTACTGATAAAATAAAATTTGCTGCCTTTCGGAATTGGAGTTAAACAAAAAAGGAACGTATACGTTCCTTTATACATAACATTAAATAGAAATCTTGGGCTGCACCCAAACCCGCCAAGTTAATGACCTTGTGCAAAAAATTTGCACTGCGGCATCAACTTCTCCTTTTTAGGCAAATTATATCGACTTTGGAGGTTCAACAAGCCCCATGACCCTCAGACCCGTATCGTTATCGATAGCATTTGCGGAATCAACAGCAACCTCCAATACGTAACGATAATGACCACTTTTTACTATTTCACCGGAAATTCTTTCTTCATCCAACACATCAAGATATACGTGATATCGAGTACTAGAAATTTTTCTAACCATTGAGGCCGGAGAATCGAAATTAAGCAACGTAATTTCCCTTGTTCGCTGCTTTAATTCGTTAAGTCGCCCCCCGCCAGTCACTCGTCTATTGTTATAATCTTGGATCATCAATTCACGGAATTTAGGGCCGATATAGGTTTCATATCTTTTAATGTTATCTAAATACTCTTTTTCACCATCAACCTTCCATCTCGTGATCGATGATAATATCAAGAGCGCGAAATTATGCGTATAAGCTTTATCCGGCTCACCAACCTGCACTAATTGTCCACCACTTAAATCTGGAGGAAGCCACAATCGCTGTGCAGATCTTAATTCTATGTTGTTATAAGTCACAAACAAACATACGGCAAGCATTCCATAAAAGGACTTTTTCCATGCCTTAATTTCATTTTCTCTTTGCTTATTTATCTGAGCAGCTTTTGAAGCTTCGATTTTTTTCATGAATTATTCCCATTTACCACTAGAAATAAATAAAGAACACTTCACCCTACTATAAGGATGTTTAGTAATGAATTTCTCGATATTCACTCTAACATTATGCCCAAAATAGCCATCAGGTTTACCTTTAGACCTCTCGCGTTGTTTTGTGGCCATAAAGCGAGTAGCAAGAAATGTATATAATCCAGTTAATATAAAACCTATTACCGAAAATAAAAAACTTTGCCCAAGGAAAATTGATAGCGGAATAAATATTACACCGCCAGTCATAAAATTTCTTATTGCCAGACCTGACAATTCGGTCATGGAGAGCCCCATAAAAATCGGAGGCTCCCCATTCAAACGGTCAGGAATAAAATCTTCCTTACTGTTCATTGAATACTACCCTAGCCATGCCATTGTATTGGCATTGAGATAAACAGCTACAGCAAATGCGATTGCAGTAATAAAGGTCCCCACCAATGCAGGTTTTCCAATAGCTTCACCGAGCGAATCTTCCTGCTTATTTCGATAATCCTGCCAGCCTTTAATGATATTAGCGACTGTCGTGATCAATGAAAAAATACAATACCCTGCTGCAATTACCCCTGTAATTGCAAACCCTATTTGCTTTAAAAGTGACATGAAATCACCATCTTCAATGCCAGCTTCATCACCTGAAATTTTCACATTTTCAAGCTTGGCCATGACACTGGTAGGTACTGCAGCTAAGACGAACAAACTTAAATTTACA
>NZ_JAGTUL010000055.1:0-17810 GCF_018224605.1 Shewanella sp. M16
ATAAGGAATAAGGCCTATAGCGCCTTATTCCTCCTGCTTCAGAGCTACAAATTAAGCCTAAAATTTAGTCATTTAAATAATAGGTTAGTGTGGAAACGATGCGAATTTGTTTAATGTAAGGCGTGCTGCTGTCGCGGTCTGAAATAGTGAACTGGCCTTGACTCGCACTTTTAATTTTTCCGAGGCGAGAATCCGAATCCTTAGCAAATTTTTCAGCCACTTCGCGGGCATTTTGAGTCGCTTCTTGCACCATGATAGGTTTGACTGAGTTGAGATCGGTAAACAGAAACTCAGTGCGATTATCATAATCTTGGCTAGCGATCGCTATACCTTCTTTTACTAAGTTAATCATTTGCTTACGGGTGTTCAGCATGAGATCAATTTGTGGGGTATAAACTGATAGGTTCACTTTTGCCGAGTAACGGTATCTGACGTTGGGATCGACATAACCTTGGGCTTGGCGATCTTCAATTGAAGGCAAAGAGACAGTAATTTCGCTGTCGCTAAAGCCTTGTTCCTTTAAAAACGCCACAACACGATCGGTTTTTTGCTGAACCGTCTCGTAGAGTTTAGGCAGATTGTTATCGACCTCAGTGAAATTGATTGGCCAAATTGCCACATTGGCTTTGACTTCTTTTTCCGCTAAGCCCTTTACCGTGACAGTGCGTTCCATGGCTTTCATTTGCAATAGTGCTGAGCTTGCTGTCTGGCCTACATAAACAAGTCCAGCGCAAAGGAAACCACCTAACAGCAGGGCAGGAAGGATGTTACTTTTTTCCATAAAAAGAATCTCTTGATTAGATGAACTCAGTCTACGATACCGAATAAACCTCAGTCATGCACTGGGTTTATTCGGAATAGATGCCGCTTAAGGCAGAGGAGATTATGTTGAGAGATGAGTTTTGAAATATCGGTTTAAAGCATTTTATTTTTCAGGAGGGATGGCGCTTGGCTGCCATAATTCGACTTTATTGCCATCAGGGTCAATAAACCAGCCAAAGCGGCCAAATTCTGAATTTTCAATACCACCAATCGGTTGACCGCCACCTTGCTCTACTTGTACGAGGGCTTGCTCTAAGTCGTCAACGACAAAGTTGAACATAAACCCTTTATCTGAGGGGGCGAAATAGTCCGTGCTATGGGCGAAAGGGGTCCAAACATGGTAGCCAAGAGTTGATTTATCTGTGTGATAAAACGCGGCGCCTCCCCAGTTTTCAATAGGGACTTGAAGATGGGTTTTGTACCAAGTTGCCAAGGCAACGGGATCGACACTTTTAAAGAAAATTCCACCGAGTCCAATGACTTTAGCCATAGCCGTAGCTGCGTTTACAGGAGTATGAATTAACTTTAGGCAATAAATGCTTAAGATACAAAAAAGCCGCAAAAAATGCGGCTTTTGGGGAAGCGTTTAGCTTAGAACTGGTAGCTGTATTGAACTGAGTAGTACATACCACTTGATTCAGTAATAGCATTAACAGGGCCTGCGATTGCGCTGTTTTCGATCAGGTGAACTTCTTCACCTTTAATATAAGCGATACCAAAGTCAACAGTGTTTTGTAGGTTGATATGGTAGCTCATACCCGCTGTATACCAGTTACGGTCAGAGTCTGGGAATGAAATTGAGCTAATTTCGTCCACAACGCCTTGGTCATGCATGTAACCCGCGCGCACTGTAAATTGCTCATTGATAGTATAAGTGCCACCTAGGCTGAATAACCATGAATCTTTCCATTGGTATTCTTTCAGCGCAACATCGCCAGCTTGCAGTTGAGTACCTGCACCCGCTTGACCAGGAATAATAGTGGCTACGCCATCTTTAGCCGTGATTTGTTCAAAGTTGCTCCACTGGGTGTACTGCGCAGTGTAGTGCACTGCAAACTTAGGTGTGAGCTGATGGAAACCAGCAACTTGGAAAATATCCGCAAGGGGTACGTCTAAGCTGTCAAAGCTTGTCGCTAGTGCTGTTTTTGAACCTAAACCAACGGCAGATAGATCTTTAGTGCTGATCGTGTTGATATCACCTTTAACATTCACTGTTGGGCTGAAGCGGTAACTGATACCGAAACGATTGTCTTTATCTAACTCAATTGTGGCACCCACAATACCACCAAATGCCCAACCGTCAGCGTCGACGTCAACTAGAGGTGTCGCGCCCATGTTACGGGTTAAACGGCCTTCACCGTAAATGGCATCAATACCAGCACCGATACTGAACATGTCATTAATACGGTATGAAAGGCTGGTGTTAAAGTTAACCGTTGTTACTTCTGTTTCGCCAAGCAGATCATAAGGTGCTGGTGAGCCTGCTGGTAAACTCTTTGAAAGTGAGCTGGCATCGGTACCGGTACCAAAGTTAGAGAAAGCGGCAAAACCTACGGCGAACTTATCGTCGATGGGGTGGATGTAGAAAATATTAGGGATAATTTTAGAGCTACCCGCGTCATCGATGCTGCCTAAGTCAACGGCACCACCGGCAAAGTTAACGTCTTTAACATCAACAGTAATATCGGCATAAGTTAAGCCGAAGGAGATCGCATCTTTATCGAATAATGCCATAGCAGCAGGGTTACGTGATAACACAGAAGCGTTATCGGCAATAACCGCATCACCCGCAAATGCACGGCCCATACCCGTTGCTGATTGGCTGTTTAGTTGAAAACCTGAAGCTAAGGTTTGTGTGCTTGCTAATGCGACAGAAACGGCAATGAGTGTCTTGTTGAATGTTTTCATTATTATTCTCTCTATTTTTTATAAGTATTGGATTTTTATTCGGTCCTAGTCCGCCGAAAGTATTTAAATCCATTTATTAGTCTCCGGCATCTTATGGATTCAATGTACCCTCAACAAGTCCGACCAGAAGTGAAATATGTTAATTTTCAGTTAATTAAAAGTCTTTAAAACAAGAGTGATACTTTAGTATGCTTGAATGGTCTGGCCAGATGCTTGATATGAAGGGCTTTGGGTGCTGCTATGGGTTTCAATTGAAGTTAACGGTTTGTAATGGTGTGTAGGGTATTTAAAAGGATACAAAATGTAAAAAGCGCACACTTGTGCGCTTTTAAACATATGGAAGCATATCTAGATTAGAGTGCAGACTTAAATTGTTCGAACTCTGTCGTTACTTTTTCACTTGGAGCAGAGAATTTACTGACTAAAATACCCGCAATAGTCGCGAATATAAACCCAGGAAGGATTTCGTATACTTCAAAAATGCCACCAGTGAGTTGCTTCCAAATCACCACGGTTAATGCACCGACAATAATAGTGGCGATAGCGCCATTACGGCTATATTGCTTCCAAAACAGGGATAACAAGACTACGGGACCAAAGGCCGCACCAAAGCCAGCCCAAGCATAACTTACTAGGCTGAGCACGCTACTTTCAGGATTGAGGGCAATCACACCTGCAATCACAGCGATAGCGAGTACGCCTAAACGACCTACCATCATTAGCTCGCGATCATCGGCCTTTGGGCGCAACCATTTACGGTAGAAATCTTCGGTGATGACACTTGAGCAGACTAAGAGCTGTGAGTCGATAGTACTCATGATTGCCGATAAAATAGCGGCGATTAATAGTCCACCAATCCATGGGTTAAACGCTGCTTGAGCTAAATGGATAAATACCGTTTCAGAATTGGCTAATGGCTCTTTGGCGAAATAGAGCGAGCCTGCGATACCTGTGGCTAACGCGCCAATGAGAGATAACACCATCCAGCTCATGGCAATACGGCGTGACAAGGGCAGGGCATCGGCACTGCCTATCGCCATAAAACGCGACAAAATATGTGGCTGACCAAAATAACCTAGGCCCCATGCGAGCAAAGATAACATGCCGATGGCAGTGGTTTTGTCATTGACTAATGCCAACATCGCGGGATCGATCGTTTCAATACCTGCATGGCTTTCGGGGTGAGCGAAAACGGCGAAAGGGACAATCAATAGGGCGATGAGCATTAAACTGCCTTGGAAAAAGTCAGTCCAACACACGGCAAAGAAACCGCCAATAAAGGTGTAACCGACTATGATGGCCGAGCCAATCACTAGGGCTGCGGTGTAATCAAGCCCAAAGACTTTCTCAAACAAAATCGCGCCACCGACCATGCCAGAGGAGGCATAGAAAGTAAAAAACACCAGAATAGTGATTGCGGAAACGAGCTTGAGATAGCCTTGGGTATCGTGGAAACGTTTCTCGAAAAAATCCGGTAAAGTGAGGGCGTTATCGGCGAGTTGGGTATAAATGCGCAGTCGTTTGGCAACAAATAACCAGTTTAGCCAAGCACCAATAATTAATCCTACGCCAATCCAGGCTGCACCTAAGCCGCTTAAGTAAACTGCGCCGGGTAATCCCAGTAACAGCCAACCTGACATGTCAGATGCACCCACGCTGAGTGCGGTCACTGCGGGGCCCATTTTGCGGCCACCTAAAATATAATCATCAACAGTATCGGTAGCACGGTAAGCCCAAAAACCTATGCCCATCATCAATACTAAGTAACCAACAAATGTGATTAAAATCGGGGTTTCAATCGTCATCTTGCCTTTTCCCATCTTTTTATTATTAAAAGTGGCAAGCATGCTACCAGATGTTTGAACGTGCGCCCATTAGCAGATGTAAGTGTGATTGAAATCTAACCTCCGATAACATGAAAATATCGGAGATTGATTTTTAAATGCAATTTATAACAATAGCTTAAATAAATATATTCTTGATTTCGTCTTTTATATAGCTAAGGTCAGCTTGATCCTCACCTATGAGCAAAATAAATGCATCGGGCGTTTCAAAGCCCATTCCTTGATATTTACCGTCGGCGAAGGTTTTATCCAACACCATACGTTTCTCGAGTGGCACGATAAAAAGCGTCACCTTACTTTGTTCGCCCTGAAGTACTAAGTGCAGGCTTTTTACCCCTTGAAAATCGCAATAAGAGGTGTAATACACTTTGCCCGGTTGTTGGGTAAATTTGGCATTGCCAAAGTCTTTTATCGACGCAAGCTGGGCATTGACTTGCCTAAAATTGACATTTTGATCGACATGCAAGGCAATATCTTCATGGTAGACATGGGCCAGTGCATGTTCAGCTAAATCAATAGGCCCTAAGCGTAATAGGCTGAAGCTGATCCCTACCACAAACGCGACCGAGGCTGCCATGGCCACTAAAAAAAACGTTTGCCGGCGCTGTTTATGGTGCTGTTGTAACTGCTGACGCAAAATGAGTTTGTCGGCGAGATCCCCAGCCACATCCACTTTCAATGCGTTGCTCAGTTTGGCATCAAGGTTTTTAAGCTCATTGATTAGGGCTTGGTTTTCTGGCTTGGCATTGATCTGCGCCAGAAAGTCAGCATCTTGATTATGAGGATCTTCATAAGCTTGACGTCTAAATTTAAGCTCATCCATTGGATTGACCTCTCACATCATTCTTCTCAAGTAATTCTTTCAATTGGCTCCTCGCCCGAAATAAACGCGTCATTACGGTGTTGCGATTGAGCTCCATCAGCTCGGCGATTTCATCGCCGCTAAAGCCACCAATGAGCTGGAGTAAGAGTGGTTCGCGGTATTCGATATCCAGCTTGCCAATTTGTCGACGGATCAGATATTGCTCGGTCTGCTCTTCACTGCTATTGGAGATATTGTCTTCCAATGTATCTTGCTCAACGTCGGAATAATCGAACTGTTTACGCTCGAAACGCCGCGCATTTTCACGCCTAAGAATCGTGATCAGCCAAGCTTTCGCCGCTTTATCATCCTTGAGGGAATCCAAAGAGCGCCACGCCCGCAAGAAGGTTTCTTGGGTAATGTCTTCAGCCACGTGCTTATCGCCGGATAACCAGTAGGCGTAGCGGAAGATGTCTGCATGTAGCGCCTTGACTAGGCTGTTGTATCGTCGTTGTTTACTTAGCATGTCAGAAGAGACCGCGGGCTCGACGGATTTCTTACGCCAGTTAGCAAACATTTTTATTTTTTCGGCTTGTTGGCTGAATGTTTAGCATAGTTGAGCTCGCTTCTCTCTCATTAAATCCTTAATTTACTTAGGATTCAGTGGGCTTAATGGCGCTGATTTAGGTGCGGAATGTTTATGCTCACAAGCCTTAACCGCGTTAAGTAAGGCGGTACATTCGGCGCTTAAGTGGCTATTTGTATTGTTAGAATTCGCACTGCTCGTATTAGCACTGTCAGTATGGTGGCTCTTATCGGCCTTCGCACTGTAGGCTTTGATTTGCAGTTGCTGTATCGCTGCTGCCAGTTGCGGTGACTGCTCGGCAATCTTATCTAATGTCATAGGCGTTTGCTGTAACTCACTGAAATATCGCTGCAATTGCAACATTATGCGGCTCACATCGCCACTGGCGCAGGCTTGCTCTAATCCTTTCAAGCCGGAGGCAGTCACTGATTGTGCTGAACTGATTGAAGAGTTTACTGCAATTGGGGCAGTCGTTTGATTTTTTAAGGCGCGGCGCCAAGCGACTAAGGTGATAATCCAAGCGACTAGAGTGACCAACCATAGCGCAGCAAAAACAGTGGTTAGCCAAGACCAGCCCTTATCGGCCGCGGAGTTGGTTTCCCATGTTGGTTGAGCTGGCGTATCACTGACAGCACCACCTTCAACGATTATGGTACGTGCGGGCAGCGTTGCAGTTTCTTGACGTTTAAGGCGCGGATTCCACCAAGGCACTTTGATTTCGGGCAAGGTAAAGGTGCCCGCTTTGCTGGGAACGATTGCCGAAGTAATACTGTACTGCGAAACAATTTGTGCATCGCGCACAAAGGTCTGCCGCTGGGGTTTTTCTGGGTATGACTTGAGTTCATCGGGCAGAGTTTGCACTATATCAGGCAGACTATTTTCATCGGCATTGGAAGCCAACAGCGTAATAGTGCGGGTGATAGGGCTACCGACGGTAAACTTTTTAATATCCTCAGGGAAGTTTTCTTTTAGCGCCACTAAATCGGCAACCAGCCATTGGCCTTGGAAACTTGTTGGTGCGGGATTCACTTGAACTGTCAGTGAGGGCGCGCCTGCTTGCATTGGGCGGCTTTCATTAAAGCCAAACATACCGCCGCGGCGTTGGGCTTCTACCAGCACATCGCCAGCAAAGGTTGCACCTTTGATATTCACTTGGCCGGGCAAATCGGGAATGATGCCATAGGTGCGTTCAATCACGCGGTAACGTCGGCCATCGACTATCTCTGAACCATCCCTATCTTCACCGATTTGTTTGATCTGTGCGCCTTCGATCACAGGTGCACTCAATACGCCCCTTTGTAATTCTACCGCCAGATAGAGTTTCACCTTGTAGGTAATGAGCTGGCCAACATAGGCTTCGTCGGTCGAGACTTTGGCGTCAATGAACAGATTGTTCATTTGCGCGGGCTGGCTACCGGTTTCGACCACTTTGAGAGGAATAGGCGATGAGCTGACGCCGTCAATACTAAAGGCCGGAATGGTTAACTGACCTTGTTGTTTTGGCGCGAGCAGCACTTGCCAGCGGGTTTCTTTGACTGCATCGAAGTTCATGATTTGCGTGCTGCGACTCACGCTAGTACGGCCGACAATAAAATCTTTCAGTAGGGCGGATGTGTCAAGCTTTCCGGTATCGACTTCGTCATCGACACTGATGTTGAGCACAAAGTATTCGCCCTCCATCACAGGGTTGCGATCGACCGAGGCCTCAATTTTGCTAAGTGCAAAGGCGGGATGAGCCACTCCGATGGCAAGGAGTAGCAGGATAAAAAATTGTCTCGTCACCACTGTTCGTTATCCTTTGATATTTGGCCATTTTGACGGCGTTTTTGATATTCCAACTGCATCTTGTTGCGCAGTAACACTTGCGGGTCTTCACTCACGCCCCTCAGTGCTCGCTGCATTTCTGCGGGCAGTGGCTCGCTATTGGTTGGCGGTGCCTCTACCGATTCACTCATAGCAGCCTCTTGTTTATCTTGCGCATTTTGCTCAGGAGCTTCTTTGGCAGCAACGCTTTGCTTTTCTTGCTCAGCTGACTTTTGCTCTTCAGCATCGGCTTTAGCCTGCGCTTGCATCTTAGCTTCATTGTCTGCAGGTGAATTGTCTACAGGCTCATTTTCCTGCGCATCCTGCTCGCCATTTTGCTGCTTGGCTTCATCCTGCTGATCCTGAGCATTGCCATTTTGCTTATCTTGCTCAGACTGTTGCTCATCCGTTTTTTGCTGCTCAGGGCTTGGATCCGCGTCGGCATCGTCCTGTTGATCCTGAGGCTCTTGTCCCGCTTGATCTTGTTTATTTTTCTGAGCGCTATCTTGGTCAGATTGCTGTTTATCCTGCGATTTTTGGTCACCGGATTGTTGGTCGCCAGACTGCTGATCACCTGATTTGGGATCACCGGACTGCTGATCCCCTTGTTGATCTTGGTTCTTATCCTGTTGCTCGTTTTTACCTTGTTGTTGCTGTTCTTTTAATAACTTTTCAGCCAGTTCAAGGTTGGCCTTGGCCGCAGGGAAATCAGCTTGTTTCTCAAGCGCGGCTTGATAGCGCTCCTTGGCCTTATCGGGTTTACCGAGTTGCATCAACGCATTGCCTTGATTGTAGAGGCCATGGGCTGAACTATCTTGCTCGAAGGTTTTCAGTGCTTGCGCAAAATCACCAGCTTTATATTGGGCGCTGCCACGCCATTGGGGCGACTCAAACTGCTTAGCGGCGTTTGCGTAATCTTGGGATTGATAGGCCTGCATCGCTTGTTGATCTGTGGTTTTCCACACATTGTCCCACACACTGGCATGGGCTGGCTGAGGCACAGCCGCGAGCAGTAAGCTGCCAGCAAGAGTGACAAATCCAACACTGGCCACGATTCCTTGTCTAAAGCTGAAAAGGGCGGGTAGCAGTAATAATAAGGCGAGGTAAGGACCGAGATCCTGCCAAGTTTCACCATCAAGACCTGTGGCTTTCGCATCGCCAGCATCGCTTAACCATTGCTGTAATTGGGCGAGATCATTACCGTCGGTGCGATTCTGGATCAGAACGCCTTTGTTATTCACGGCCAGTTTTTGCAGCAGAGCGAAATCAGTGCTGGCCACAACGACTTCGTTGCTACTGTCGCGTTGTAATTGTCCATCGGGTAGACGGATTGGCGCACCTTGGCTGGTGCCAAAAGCGACGACGGCGAGGCGATATTGGGTGCCATTTAATGCCGAGTTAGCCTCATCAAACTGGGCTGTTGTGATGCCATCTGTCATCACGATAATATCACCGCGAATATGGCCACCCTGAGCCAGTAGCGTTTTGGCTTGGTTCAAGCCTGCCGCTAAGTTTGAACCACGAACGGGCATGATCTCAGGACTTAACGTCGGCAGTAAATTGAGTAATGTGCCGGTATCACGGGTTAATGGGCTGATAGTAAAGGCATCGCCTGCAAAGGCGACTAAACCTGTTTCACCTTCTTTGAGATTACGCAGGAGATCCGTTGCCCTAAATTTGGCTTGGGTTAAACGGTTCGGCGCAAGATCGGTAGCGAACATAGACACAGACATGTCCATCACGAGTACGCGGCCTTGCTCGGCGGCAAACACAGGTAAGGATTGTTTATTAACGGCAGGTCCGGCGAGTGCCAAGGTCGCAATCAACCAAGTGAAGGCTAATAAATGCAACGGACGGCGGGATTTCTTATTGCCTTGGGTGACCAATATCTTGGCTAAGTGCGGCGCAATATAACGATTCCAAGCGCTGTGGCTCTCGTGTTGCCGCCATAAACTCAACAAGGCTAAGGCTAGCGGCACTAGGGCGAGTAGCCATTCGGGACGAATAAAATGTAGGCTCATTATTTGATGTTCCCCTGTGAAGTGGTTGCGACAGAGGGTTTAACGCGGCGCGCTGCAAAGAGTGGCAATTGACCTAAGGCAATCCACAGACTCGTCAGTAATGCCAGTGCCAGCGGCCAATAGAACAGATCTGCCTGCGGACGATAGCTTAACTGGTCGCGACTCACAGGTTCGAGTTTATCGATTTCTTGGTAAATCTGGTCTAGCTCTTGGCTGTTACGGGCGCGAAAATAACGGCCGTGGGTGACGTCGGCGATATGCTTAAGTTGGTTTTCATCCAGATCCATCGAAGGATTAACCCGCTCGCGGCCAAAGAGTGTGCGGCGCTCCATTACATCTGCGCCCACACCAACCGTATAAATAGTAACTTTACGATTAGCGGCAATTTGCGCTGCTTGCTCTGGTTCGATATTGCCAGCGTTGTTAGAGCCGTCGGTCAATAAAATCAATACTCTATTACTCTCGTCCATTTTATCGAAGCGTTTTACCGCTAGAGCGATAGCTTCACCTATGGCGGTTTGCTTACCGACTAAGCCAATTTGTGCTTCTTTTAAAAATTGCGCCACTGAACGTCTGTCTTGGGTCAGCGGCGCCTGTAAATAGGCGTGATCGGCAAAGAGGATCAAGCCGATACGATCACCCTTGCGGCGCTCGATAAAGTCACTGACGACGTGCTGAATTAAAGTGAAACGATCAACGGTTTTGCCATTCACCACCATGTCTTCAATCTGCATACTGCCGGATAAATCCACCGCCATCATCAAATCACGGCCTTGGCTTGGCAGTTCGATAGGTTCACCAAGCCATTGAGGACGAGCAATAGCGAGCACTAACAGGCACCACATCAGCCAGTAGCGTTTGCGGCTCTGACGCGTATTGGCCGTTAAGCTTTGTTTACCCGTTTGGCTTATTCCGGGTAATTGCAGCCGGCCACCATCCACTTGTACTGTGTGTTGGCGCCAAAAAATCAAAGGTAAAGGCAATAATATCAATAGCCAAGGCCATGCAATTGTTAACATTGTGCCTCCGGTTTTTCAGTGTCAGT
Organism: Shewanella sp. M16; assembly: GCF_018224605.1. Classification (NCBI taxonomy): domain Bacteria; kingdom Pseudomonadati; phylum Pseudomonadota; class Gammaproteobacteria; order Alteromonadales; family Shewanellaceae; genus Shewanella; species Shewanella sp. M16. The sequence goes on from NZ_JAGTUL010000055.1 coordinate 10,832, forward strand.
TTGCTGGATTGGCGCTTGGCTTTTAGCTTGAGCGTCGCCACTAGCTTGAACGTAGCCCTTAGCTAAAACAAGAGTCGACTCAGGCGCACTCAGTTTTGCTTTCGATGCCAACCAAGCCTGTGTGAGTTGATGCAATTCATTGGCTTCAGCTAAGGTCAATGGCGTTGCCTGATGGCGTTTGGCTAATAAGGGGCCGATATGTTGGCGTTTATGCTCGGGTAAATAGCTGTCTAACCAAGCCGCCCAAGCTTCGCCATCTAAGGAGGCTATTGCTTCTCTGCTGAGGTAACTCATGGCGGTGCGCTTTAATAGGCTGTTGACGTCAGAGGCATAGGACGTCGCTTGTTTATCGAGCTGATTAAGTAACTGTTTAGCGGTTTTTTTCGGCGCTAAGTCACGGGCGCGTTGTCTTAGCCAGATAACTAAGAGTGTGATGAGGGCAATCACAAGTGCTAAAACCAGCCAATAACCGATTGCCCAAGGCCAAGCGCCGATCGGTTCGGGATGAATAATATCCTGCAGTTGTGCAAGAGCCGGGTTTGGCGCCGTAGAAGGCATAGGTACTGTTGCCTGTGGATTTGCTATTTCTGAATTCACTGTTGCTGGATCCATAGTTAACGCAATAATTCCAATTGATGGGCTAGGGGAGCACCCGCATCTATGAGCTGGGTGCGAACGCGCAGTTGCTGCATCATGGCGATAAAATCGTTTTGCTGACGCAACTGAATGTCGAGCCAAGCCTGATAACTGTGGCGGGTAAGCACTAAGTCCTCATCCCCATCCCGTACCGGCAAATTAAAGTTGTGCGGTAACGGCAGTGTGCCTTGACGCAGAGGATCGGTAATAAGATAGGCACCCACATCGCAATGACGCTTAAGCTCGGTGAGAGGCGCGATACATTGGGGACTAAAATGGCTGCCATCTGTCACTATCCAAACTAAGGAGCCGGGTTTGGCGATACGTTGTAATCGCTGACAGGCACGCAGGATATGGTCAGGATCGCGCTGGCCAGTGCCAACATGATTGAGCTGATTTTCGTGCACACGGCGCAGGCCTGAGATCAATTGCAATATGCCCTGACGACGGCTGCGGGGTTTGAGCTCTAAATGCTCAGACTCGCATGCGATCAAGGCGCCGAGCCGATCGCCATGGTTAATCGCATTCCAACCTAAGGTGGTCGCAAGGTGTCCTGCTTGCACCGATTGCAGCAATAAACTCGAACCAAAATAGAGGCTTTGGCTCAAGTCGATTAACAATAAAATAGGGCGCTCACGTTCTTCGACAAATAACTTAGTGTGAGTTGTGCCTGTACGAGCGGTAACGCGCCAATCAATGGTGCGCACATCGTCGCCCTGTTGGTAGTGGCGCACCTCGGCAAACTCCATACCGCGGCCTTTGATTAAGCTGCTGCGATGGCCCGCTAAATTAGCGCGGGCACGGCTATAACGCTCAGGCATAGCACGGGCGATATTTTGGCACGCCAGCAGCTCTTGCTCGGTTAAATGCAAGCCATCGGCAAAAAGCGGCAAGCCATCGACTGAGGCTGAGAGTCGCGCTGTGTCACTCATCTTATTTCACCTTTATCTTCACCGTTAAGGTACTGCAACTTGACTTAAGATGTGGTTGATCACGTGATCGCGGCTGACACCTTCGGCCTGTGCTTGGTAGCTAAGTAGGAGTCTATGGCGTAATACATTTGGCGCGACGGCTTGAATGTCTTCCGGTGAAACAAAGTCTCGCTCGTGCAGCCAAGCACGGGCGCGGGCGCAGCGTTCTAATGAAATGGTTGCGCGCGGGCTGACGCCGTACTCAAGCCACTTAGCTAAGTCTTCGCTGTAACGTAAAGGCTCACGGGTCGCCATCACGATTTCGACTATGTACTTTTCGAGCGGCTCGGCGAGATAGATTTCCATGGCTTCGTCACGGGCGGCAAACACATCTGCTTGTGCAATCGGCTCAGTGGTTGGCAATTCGTGGGTCAGCGCTTCTTTGCGGGATTGACGCAGAATTTCGATTTCAGTCTCGCCGCTCGGGTAATCAAGGTTTAAGTGCATCAGAAAACGGTCAAGCTGTGCTTCGGGCAGCGGATACGTGCCTTCGTTCTCTAATGGATTTTGGGTTGCCATCACTAAAAACAGCGGCGGTAGCTTATAGCTGTGCTTACCAACTGTGACTTGACCTTCGGCCATGGCTTCTAATAAGGCTGACTGAACTTTGGCTGGGGCGCGGTTAATTTCGTCCGCCAAGATTAAATTGTGGAAAATCGGTCCGGCTTCAAATTCGAAGGTGCCGGTTTGCGAGCGATAGATATCTGTGCCAGTTAAGTCGGCGGGCAGTAGATCTGGGGTAAATTGAATGCGGTGAAAATCGCCCTCAACCCCGTCACATAAGGCTTTCACGGCACGGGTCTTTGCCAGTCCCGGAGGTCCTTCAACTAATAAGTGGCCATTGGCAATTAAGGCAATGAGCAGATTTTCGGTCAATACTGGCTGCCCTAAAACAACCTTATTTAGGTAAGTGCGTAATGCGTGGAAGCGACTCAAAGGCATGATGCTACTCGTTTTATTATGTTGAAAATACGTGTGTGGGCTATAGACAACAGCTATGGTAAAGAATTCCCTTAGGGTTTGGCTAGTGTTAAAAAAACAAACAGGTGTTTAAAACTTGCTGACAAGAAGTTAGAATCAGATCACACTTTAATGGTCAGACCTGTTATTGGGCGTTTTTCGCCGTAAAACAATGGGTCAAACACGGAAATCGATAGCGCCGCCTGAAATCTCTCAGCGATTGCGCACATAAAGAGGGTGACAAATGAGTGATAGACAACAGGTTACGAACGCCAAGGGTGAACGTATCGCCATTGTAGCGGGTTTAAGAACGCCCTTTGCAAAGCAAGCCACGGCATTCCACGGCGTATCGGCGCTCGATATGGGCAAAATGGTGGTCAATGAATTATTGGCGCGCTCAGAACTCGATCCTAAGCTGATTGAGCAATTAGTCTATGGACAAGTCGTGCAAATGCCGGCTGCACCTAACATTGCCCGTGAAATCGTACTCGGTACTGGCATGAATGTGTCGACCGATGCCTATAGTGTCACTCGCGCCTGTGCAACTAGCTTTCAATCTGCCGTAAACGTGGCTGAATCTATCATGACGGGTAATATCGAAATCGGTATTGCGGGCGGCGCCGACTCTTCCTCTGTATTGCCTATCGGTGTATCGAAAAAATTAGCCCATGCGTTAGTCGATCTGAATAAAGCCCGTAGCTTTGGGCAAAAGTTACAAATTTTCCGCCGTTTAGGTTTAAAGGATTTATTACCTGTGCCGCCTGCGGTGGCAGAGTACTCAACGGGCTTGTCTATGGGACAAACCGCCGAGCAGATGGCAAAAACCTACAATATTAGTCGCGCCGATCAAGATGCCTTAGCACATCGCTCACATACCTTAGCGAGTGAAACTTGGGCTTCCGGCCATTTGCGTGACGAAGTTATGGTCGCGCATATACCGCCGTATAAGCAGTTTATCGATCGTGATAACAATATCCGCGAAAACTCAGTATTGGAGTCATATGCTAAGTTGCGTCCTGCATTCGACAAACAACATGGTACTGTGACGGCGGCCAATAGTACGCCACTGACTGACGGTGCCTCAGCGATTATCTTGATGAGTGAAGGTCGAGCCAAAGCCTTAGGTTATCAACCTATTGGTTATATTAAGAGTTACGCTTTTAGCGCCATTGATGTGTGGCAAGATATGCTGATGGGACCGTCCTACGCGACGCCACTGGCGTTAAAACGTGCTGGAATGGAATTAGAAGATCTTACTCTGATTGAAATGCACGAAGCCTTTGCTGCGCAGACATTAGCGAACATGCAGATGTTTGCTTCGAAAAAATTTGCCGAAGAAAAACTCGGCCGCAACCGCGCGATTGGCGAAATCGACATGAGCAAGTTTAACGTGCTCGGTGGCTCGCTCGCTTATGGTCATCCTTTTGCGGCAACGGGAACCCGTTTAATCACCCAAGTGTGTCGTGAGCTTAAGCGCCGTGGTGGTGGAACTGGCTTAACGACGGCCTGTGCGGCCGGTGGTTTGGGCGTTGCTATGATAGTGGAAGTGGAGTAATCGGCATGGAAAAGACCTTTAATTTAACCCGCCGCGACGACGGCATTGCCATTTTGACTATGGATGTTCCTGGCGAAACCATGAACACCCTAAAAGCACAGTTTGGCCCTGAAATCAGTGAGATTCTGGCTGAGATTAAAAGCGATCCTCATATTCGTGGACTCGTGCTGATCTCTGGCAAAAAAGATTCTTTCGTTGCGGGCGCGGATATTTCCATGCTCGATGCCTGTAAAACGGCGGCCGATGCCAAAGCCTTATCCCAGCAAGGGCATGTGGTTTTTAATGAGTTAGAAGCCTTAAAAATTCCTGTAGTGGCGGCAATCCACGGTGCCTGTTTAGGTGGTGGTTTAGAGTTAGCCTTAGCCTGCCATCAAAGGGTATGTAGCGACGATGGTAAAACCATGCTCGGCGTACCGGAAGTTCAACTTGGCTTATTACCTGGCGGCGGTGGGACTCAACGTTTGCCTCGTTTAGTCGGTATTACCACCGCCTTAGACATGATGCTGACCGGTAAACAAATCCGTCCTAAACAAGCCTTGAAAATGGGCTTAGTGAATGATGTTGTACCGCAGACCATTTTGCTGCAAACCGCAGTTGAGATGGCGCTTGCTGGTAAACGTGCACCGAAACCTGTTAAAAAGTCACTCGTTAATCAAGTGCTTGAAGGCACGAGCTTTGGCCGTAACATTATTTTCGATCAAGCGACTAAACAAGTCGAAAAGAAAACCCAAGGTAATTATCCAGCACCAGCCAAAATTATTGACTGCGTGCGTCAAGGGATTGCGAAGGGGATGCAAAAAGGGCTAGAAGTCGAAGCGAGTCACTTTGCCGAATTAGTGGTATCAAAAGAATCTGAAGCGCTGCGCAGTATTTTCTTCGCTACCACAGAAATGAAGAAAGAAACCGGCGCTGAGGGTGCTACGCCGCGTAAAGTGAAGAAAGCGGTGATCTTAGGTGGTGGTTTAATGGGCGGAGGCATCGCCTCTGTGACTACCACTAAGGCTAAAATCCCCTTTCGCGTCAAAGACATCAGCGAAAAAGGTTTAAGCAATGCATTAGCCTACGCTTATAAGTTGTTGGATAAAGGGGTAAAGCGCCGCCATATGACGCCTGCTGCCCGTGATAACTTAATGGCACTGATGACTACAACCACTGAGTATAAAGGCGTTAAAGATGCCGACATCGTTGTGGAAGCGGTATTTGAAGACTTAGCGCTTAAGCATCAAATGGTGAAAGACATTGAGCGTGAGTGTGGTGAGCACACTATTTTTGCGTCAAACACCTCATCTTTGCCTATTAGCCAAATCGCCGAGGCGGCGACGCGTCCTGAAAATGTGATTGGTTTGCATTATTTCTCGCCAGTGGAAAAAATGCCGCTGGTGGAAGTGATTGCCCATGCTAAAACGTCACCAGAAACCATTGCGACCACGGTCGCATTTGCCCGTAAGCAAGGTAAAACACCGATAGTGGTGCAGGATGGTGCGGGTTTCTACGTGAACCGTATTCTGGCGCTGTATATGAACGAGGCTGCGCAATTATTACTTGAAGGCCAAAGTGTTGAACATCTGGATAAAGCCTTAGTGAAGTTTGGTTTCCCTGTGGGACCGATTACTTTACTCGACGAAGTGGGTATCGACGTGGGCGCAAAAATTTCACCGATCCTTGAGAAAGAATTGGGTGAACGTTTTAAAGCGCCAGCGGCATTTGACAAGCTTTTAGGTGACGATCGTAAAGGCCGTAAAAATGGCAAAGGTTTCTATCAATACGGCGCATCGAGCAAGAAAGCTAAAGCTGTCGATGAAAGTGTTTATGGCGTGTTAGGCATTAAGCCTGGCACCAATAAAGACGCAAAAGCGGTTGCCGAGCGTTGTGTCGTACAAATGCTCAATGAAGCGGTGCGTTGTTTAGATGATGGTATTATTGCATCGCCAAGAGACGGTGATATTGGCGCCATTTTTGGTATTGGCTTCCCGCCATTCCTCGGTGGCCCATTCCATTATATTGACACTTTAGGCGCCGCGAACTTAGTGAAGATTCTTGAAGGTTATCAAAGTCAATTCGGTAACAGATTCGAACCTTGTGAGCGCTTAAAAACCATGGCGCAAGAAAACGCGCACTTTTTCTAAGTTTCAGTGAATCTAAGTCATAGTTAATCTAGGTCTTAGTTAATCAAAATTGAACAAAAAAGCGGCAGTTTGTTGCCGCTTTTTTTATTGCCACAAGGCATGTTTTTGCCTAAAAAGTGTTCACATTGGGGATGTGGATTTTGTATAATCCGAGCCCTTTATCGAGAGTTCAGTGTTACGTGTTCTGTACTGAGAGCGCAGCGAGGAATGAGTATTGCTCGTTTATGCATAATGCGGAGAACCTTTTATTCTGGCGTTAAAATGGCGTATTTAACATGTGCATCAATCACCAAGACTACGCTAGTAGCATCCGCATTTTAATGAGGAATTAATTTCTCTACATTTATGATTTATTTAGTTGTTTTTAAAGAGGTGGTTTGTGGCTTTGCTGGTTATCTTTATCGCATTAATCTCGGCTTGGTACTTCGGCTTGGCTGCATTTACCGCAGACCTTTCTGTTACGTATTGGGCATTACTGGGTTTTGTGCTCGGGCCTCTGGCTTATCCACTCTTTACGACACACCGCCATTTAGCTTTGAGGAAAATCCGTTGTAGTGAGGAAGGGATATTAAATAGCTAATTTATCAATATTTTATGTAATTTTCATGACTACATGACTACATGACTACATGACTACATGACTACATGACTACATGACTACATGACTACATGACTACATGACTACATGACTACATGACTACATGACTACATGACTACATGACTACATGACT
>NZ_JAGTUL010000056.1:0-17570 GCF_018224605.1 Shewanella sp. M16
TTAGGCCTGCCGCCAGCGTTCAATCTGAGCCATGATCAAACTCTTCAATTAAAGTTTTGTTGTTTGACTGACGTCAAACGGCTCAATGAATTCTACTGTTTTGATTCGCTTTGCTCACTAAGAAGCATCGCGTTTCAATTCATACATTACTGTATGTACATATTACTATGAACACTCAATCATGCTTCCCGTTAAGGAAAATGACTTGAAAACATTGATTTAAATTTTTGACTGCCAACCCGAAGGTTAAGCAGTTTCGATTAACTCAACACCTGTGAGTGTCCACACAGATTTGCTTGATAAATTGTTAAAGAGCGTTGACCACGCACTGAGTTTTCAGCGGGTCAGGGCTGCGTATTCTACGCATTCCCGTTAGTGCGTCAAGTAGTTTTTTCAACTTTCTTAACACTCATCGTTTAGCTCGCTAACCGATGAACTGCATGGCTTTCTTTGCTTAACTTGCGTTACGCTGTCTGCCGTGTCAGTGGATGCGCATTATAGGGAGATTGAGAAAGTCCGCAAGGGCTTTTTATCGATCATTGAATCGCACGTCGATATTTTAAACGTTATGACCATTTTTTAGCTTATAAGCTCTATTTATCGGAGATAAGTAAGGTTTTTTATCTAATAATTGATAATTCACGCTCAATATTTCAGCAATGGTCTAGTGTAAAAGTAAATAATTCATTACCATATACTTGCTGTTAACAGTTATTTATCAATTTCCCATTCATCAGAGAGCATTCTTATGCAAAAGTCATTTCTTATTGTCTTGATTGTCGCCATTGTTGGCGCAGTAGCACTATCTCAGTTCGCAACGCCATTATCAGCTATTGCTTTTGTCGCTGGCGCTATCATTGCAAGTCTTGTTTTTAAATTTGTTCCAGAGACTTCATCATCTCATACTTCAGAAGAACAATATGTTGGCCCTACAATGACCTTATATGTAGGTAACCTGCCTTATCGTGTTCATGAGGGTGAAGTAAAAGTATTATTTGGCGAATTTGGTCCAGTAAACTCTGTGCGTTTAGTCAGAGATCGTAAGACAGGTCGTCGTAAAGGTTTTGGTTTTGTGGAGATGTCAGAATCAGGCGCTCAGAAAGCCATGGTTAAACTAAATGACTATAGTTTCCAAGAAAGAACCTTAAAAGTAAGAGAAGCAAAAACACAAGATTCGGAAGCTGCCGACCGTACAGGGACAGACGAGTAGCATTACCGCTTAAACTGTTTTGCTTTATTTTGTAATTTAGTTGGTTGTGGTGATTCGTTCGATAGTTGAAAAGCCACAATCAATTAATGTTGTTGTTAACCCTTCGCTGATTCCCACCTTAGTATAGAAAGCTTGCATCACTGACTCCCTTACGGCTTCTCTCTCATCTGTTACTCTGTGCTCTTCCACAATAAGATTCTGTTGCGTTAAAAGAGTGACAACTCGCTTAGCAATAGCAGCGCCAGAATCCATTAGTTTTACGCCCGCACCGAGCACTTGTTGTAATTCAGCTTTGATCATAGGGAAATGAGTGCAACCTAATACGAGAACATCCAATTGTGCGGCAACGACTGGTGCCAGTAACTGTGCCAATCTATGCATATCCAACATTCCAGTCGCCACTTTTTGTTCTGCCATCATCACTAATTCAGAACAACCAAAGAGTTCGACATGGCAATCATCAGCAAATTGGCTGATGAGTTCATGGGTATAATGACGCTTAACTGTGCCAGGTGTAGCCAAGAGTCCAATACGTTTACTCTTAGACATTAGAGCGGCGGGTTTAATGGCGGGGACAACACCTACGACAGGGACTGAAAGATGTGCACGTAATGCCGGTAACACAACAGTACTTGCAGTATTGCAGGCAACGACCACTATCATTGCATTGGTACGAGCCACTAGATCGCATACTAATTCGACACAGCCAGAAATTAATACCTGCTCTTCCAGCTCACCATAGGGCAACCTAGCGTTGTCGAAAAGATAGCAATAGTCGCTATCGGGTAAACTCTTACGGATTTCAGCCAGTACAGATAGGCCACCAATCCCAGAATCAAACACTAATATAGGTCGCGACAAGCGAATCTCCAGTTTCGGATATATAAATAAACTATACAGATTGGACGCATTAACGATTCGATGGCTGCTTTACCGACGGAATCCAGCCAAATACCATAGAACCACATTCAAGTGCGCGGATTTTCCCATAGCTTTGCGAAAACAGCAAAAGCAAGATACTGGACATTCGTGTCACCTAGTATAATATTTGCGCCCCAATTTACAGCAACGGTGAATCAAACAATGAACTTAGCAGCAATGGACCCTCAGACTTATGATGCGCAGTTAGAACACAAGCGTATCAAGCTAGAACAAGCCTTTGCCCAATTTGAAACACCGAGTGTTGAAGTTTTTGCCTCAGAGCCAGCTAACTACCGTATGCGCGCCGAATTCCGCATCTGGCATGATGGTGACGACTTATACTATTACATGTTCGATAAAGTATTGAATGAGAAAGTACGTTGCGATCAATACTTACCAGCTAGCGTGCTCATAAATCAAATGATGTCGGCCTTAATCGCCGAGCTGAAACCGAATCCGAGTCTAAGGCACAAACTGTTCCAAGTGGATTTTTTGTCGACTTTAAGCGGCGAGATCTTAGTGTCTTTGCTTTATCACAGGCAGCTTGATGACCAATGGCGCGCCGATGCGACTGCACTGAAAGCCAAGTTAAGTAGCCAGTTTAACGTCAATATTATCGGCCGTGCCCGTAAGCAAAAAATCGATTTAGATAAAGACTTTGTGGTTGAGTCATTACAAGTAAATGATAAAACCTTCTTATATAAGCAAATCGAGAACAGCTTTACTCAACCGAATGCCAAAGTTTCCGTAAAAATGTTGGAGTGGGCTATTGATGCGACTCAAAACAGTAAGGGAGACTTACTCGAGCTCTACTGTGGTAATGGCAACTTTTCTATCGCACTGGCGCAAAACTTTAATCGCGTATTGGCAACCGAACTCGCTAAGCCTTCAGTCGATGCGGCGCAATACAATATCGAAGTGAATGGTATTGGTAATCTGCAGATTATTCGTATGTCAGCCGAAGACTTTAGCGATGCCATGGCGAAGAAACGCAGCTTTAGACGTTTAGAAGGTATCGATCTTGACAGCTATGTTTGCAACACCATTTTTGTCGACCCACCACGCGCGGGGATTGATCCTGATACGCTGGCGTTAGTCCAAGGTTATGAGCGGATTTTGTATATTTCCTGCAACCCTGAAACCTTAAAAGATAACCTGCAACAACTGAACGAAACCCATAAGGTGACCCGCTTTGCCTTGTTTGATCAGTTCCCTTACACAGATCACATGGAAACGGGTGTACTACTCGAGCGTCGTTAATCACTTCAGATACACTGAGCTCGACTGCAGAACACTTAAACGTAAATTCGCTAAAAAATAATGGAGCCTTAGGCTCCATTATTTTAGTGAATCTGCATCTCACTCAGATTAGCGGTGTTCAACCTTATGCTGCAAAGCCTCGGCGCCTTTGGCGACCATGCGCAATTGCATGACTAATTGATCGGCAAGAATTTTGCGGTCAGCCCGTTTCATATCTAATGCGGAAGCGCCAGCATTAAACACCAGAGTCACTAAAGCTTCAGCCTGTGCACGGGCTAGCAAGGGGGTTCGACCCGCTTTGGCTTCGGTATAATGAGCCAATTCAGAAATAAAATGTTCAATTTCGCGGGCAACTGCCGCACGGAATGCTGCCGAGGTTCCAGAGCGTTCATGCAATAAAATACGGAATACGTTTGGATTCGAATCAAGCACTTCCATAAAGGTATCAACGGAAATACGGATCACACTGCCACCCACTTCAGCTCGCTGACGGCCTTTACGCATCATCTGCCTTAGGGTTAACCCGCCCTCGTCCACCATAGTAAGACCGAGTTCGTTCATATCTTTAAAATGGCGATAAAAAGATGTCGGCGCGATATTAGCTTCCCGAGCAACCTCTCGTAAACTCAGGCTTGAGAAACTGCGCTCAGCACTTAGCTGATTAAAGGCCGCATCGACTAAAGCTCTGCGAGTTTTCTCTTTTTGCTGTGCTCGAATACCCATTCTTAAATCCGCTAACTGAATGTAATAACGCGATAATACCGCTTTTAGGCATTAAACACAGCCCCATCGTCCTTGACCAAACAATATAGCTAAGCTAAATTAGCTTACAGATGTACGCTCAAAAGCGAATTTTGGAAACCTATAATGAAAAAACCCCCTATCATCTGGCTTAATGTCAGTCTGTTTGCCATCACTTTCCTCAGTGCGGTAATTTTAGTTCCATGGCGCGGTATTGTTCATGGCTATGGTGCCAGTGAATGGATCGCTTTTATTGTTTTAGCCTTTGCCAGTGGCCTGTCAATCACCGCGGGTTATCACAGACTCTGGTCACACAAGGCCTATAAAGCCCATCCGGCGGTGCGTTTTATATATGCCCTTGGTGGTGCTTTAGCATTACAAAACAGTGCATTGCACTGGGCATCTGATCACAGAGTCCACCACAAGCACGTAGATGATAACGACAAGGACCCGTACTCAGCCAAAATGGGATTCTGGTACAGCCATATCGGTTGGATGCTGCGTGAGTATCAGTCGCAACGCTATCACGATTATCAAAATGTGCGTGATCTGCAAAATGACCGTATTGTCATGTGGCAACACAAACATTACCTCGCACTCGTTTTGCTGATGAACATTGGGCTGCCTGCACTGCTTGGTTGGCTCAATGGTGACGTGCTGTCTATGTTATTGATGGCGGGTTTACTGCGTTTAGTGGTGGTGCATCACTGCACTTTCTTTATCAACTCTTTAGCCCACGTGTGGGGCAGTCAGCCTTATACCGATAAGAATACCGCCCGCGATAATGGCTTCTTGGCCATGTTGACCTACGGTGAGGGTTATCATAATTTCCATCATATTTTCGAAAATGACTATCGTAATGGCATTAAATGGTGGCACTACGATCCAACCAAATGGTTGATTAAGTCATTATCTTGGTTGGGATTAGCTAAGGATTTGCGTACGAGTCCACAGGAACGTATCGAGAGCGCACGCTTACAAATGCAGTTATTACGTACCAAGCGGAAGGTTAATAACCTGCCTAATGCCGATGAAATTATTGAAAAAATTCAAGCAGAGTATGAGTTATTAAAGCTGCACTTAATGGATTACTATCAAGCACAGAAAACCTTGCTTGAGGCCAAGCGTAAGCAACTTGTCGATCAGCAACTATTGCAACAAGTTGAAGAGCTAAAGGCACGTTTCTTAGTCCAGCAAAAACATTGGCACAGCCTGACCGCAACTTATAGCTAAGCCACAATTCTACCCGAAAGTCATACGGCCACCTTGCATGGTGGCCGTATCTGATTATGATGATGCCTTAATCACTTAAATAGGCTGTTGAGATCATGTCAGATTCCCTAGTTACACTCCCAGAATCAATCAAGCTAACAGAATATAGTCATGGCGCAGGTTGTGGCTGCAAAATATCCCCTAAAGTGCTCAGCACTATCTTAGCCTCGCAATTACCTGTATTTACCGATCCAAATCTGCTGGTTGGTAATCAGAGCCGCGACGATGCTGCAGTGTACAAACTCAATGATGACATAGGCATCATTAGCACTACCGATTTTTTTATGCCAATAGTTGACGATCCATTCACCTTCGGTCGTATCGCAGCGACCAATGCGATCAGCGATATTTATGCCATGGGCGGCACGCCTATTATGGCGATTGCAATTTTAGGTTGGCCAATCAATAAACTACCCGCAGAAATCGCACAGCAAGTGGTCGATGGCGGCAGACAAGCCTGCATGGAAGCGGGGATCATGCTAGCCGGTGGTCATAGCATAGACGCACCCGAACCTATTTTTGGTCTCGCGGTTACCGGGCAAATTGCCTTAAGCGATTTAAAACAGAATGATACCGCTAAAGCCGGCGATCGTTTATATCTCACTAAACCTATCGGCATTGGTATTTTAACCACAGCGCAAAAACAGAAAAAACTCCGCGATGAAGATAGTCTCATTGCGGTCAATGCCATGTGCCAACTCAATACTATAGGCGCGACCATAGCAAAAATTAGCGGTGTAAATGCCCTGACCGATGTCACAGGTTTTGGACTGGCGGGACACTTACTCGAAATGTGCCAAGGCGCCAACCTCACTGCGAAGCTTAAATTTGATGCAGTGCCATTGTTACCACGCGCCTTAGATTATTTAGCTTTAGGTTGTGTTCCTGGTGGGACTCACCGTAATTACGACAGTTATGGCGAGCATCTCCCTGAACTCAGCGAGCATCAAAAAGCGATACTGTGCGATCCGCAAACCAGTGGTGGCCTGTTAGTTGCCGTCTCTGCCGCAGCTGAAGCGGAATTAATCGCCCTACTCGATGCGAACCACATAACCCCAATCTGCATTGGGTCACTGGAAACACCGACCACAACAGCGAATGTGGTGTTGTGCTGATGCCAAGCGCTATTATAGCCGCAGAGCAATATCGGGAAATTTTCCTCAACCAACATCCCATAATGGATGTGCGAGCGCCCATAGAGTTTACTCGAGGTGCGTTTCCCAACTCGACCAACTTGCCCTTGATGCTGGATAGTGAAAGGGGAAAAGTCGGTACTTGTTATAAGCAATTTGGTCAGCAAGCCGCGATTGCATTAGGTCATTCACTAGTGAATGGTCCCATCAAGCAACAGAGAATCGAGGCTTGGGCTAGCTATGTTAAAGCCAATCCTAATGCTTACATTTATTGCTTTCGCGGCGGCCTGCGCTCGCAACTCACGCAACAATGGCTCAAAGAAGTGGGGATCGAAGTCCCTTATATTCAGGGTGGCTATAAGGCCATGCGCCAATATCTGATTGGCGTGATTGAAGCGGCACCGACTCAGCAACCGTTATTGAGTTTGAGCGGGATGACGGGCTGCGGTAAAACCGATTTTCTACTACAGCGTAAAGAAGCGGTTGATCTTGAAGGGATAGCCAATCACAGAGGCTCTAGTTTTGGAAAGAATATCGACCCACAGCCAACGCAGATTAACTTTGAAAATCAACTCGCCATTGCCTTGCTACAGCACCAAACAAGTGGCGCGGCGTGTTTACTGCTCGAGGATGAAAGCTTCCTGATTGGGCGTTCGGCGCTGCCGCAGACATTTTACAATGCCATGCAAGCCGCTAATGTTTTAGTGCTAGAAGAGTCGGACGATGCGAGGCTCGAACGCTTACGCTATGAATATGTGCATAAAATGTATAGCGGCTTCTGTGAGCGCCTAGGGCCGGAAGCAGGTTTTGCGGCTTTCAGTGAATATCTATTACAGAGTTTAGTGAGCATTCGCAAACGTCTAGGCGGAAAACAACATCAAGAACTGCAAGATTTGATGCAACAAGCCCTCTATCAACAAATCAACCAGAATGACACTTCGCTGCACTTAGTCTGGATAAACCTGTTATTGCACAAGTATTACGATCCTATGTATCAATACCAATTACAGAAAAAGTCCGAACGTGTTCTTTTTAAAGGCTCACATCAAGCGATGCATGAGTGGTTGGATAGTTATCAAACTCGATAAATTACCCACGCATAAATGAGATAACCGCGAACATTAGATCCGCGGCTATCACTTTATTTCATGCCTTAACGAATTTAAAACTTGCCCAGCAGGCTCGCCACTTGGACTCTCAAAGATTCCTTATTCGCAAGCTTACCATCGACGGCATCCGTTAAATCCACCGACACCCTTGACCAAAAACGCTTGGGCATTTTAGCTAAGGCATGTCCGCCCTTGTGGCTAAAGTAAGATCCCCATAATCCGTGCAATGCCATAGGAATGACTGGCACAGGATCTCTGGCCAAAATCTTATCAATTCCGGGACGAAAATCGCCAAGTTCACCGTCAGGTGTGAGTCGACCCTCAGGGAAAATACATACCAACTCGTCATTGGCGAGCGCTTCATGAATCGCCTCGAAGGCACGATTATAGGTCTCTTCACTTTGCTTAGGCGAACAGATAGGGATCACACCTGCATGGCGGAACAAATACTTCAACAGAGGAATTTCGCTGATGGATTTATCCATCACAAAGCGGATTGGCCGTGTCGACGCTCCCATAATAATCAATGCATCCACATAACTCACATGGTTACAGACTATGATGCCAGCCCCTTCCTTTGGAATTTTCTCTCGGCCTGTGACTGTCACTCGATACATGACATGACTGAGTAAGTAACTGATAAATCGTTGTGTAAATTCTGGTACTTGTGAATAAACATAGAGCGCGACTACAGCATTCATCACGGCGAGTAGCAGAAATAACTGTGGAATAGTCCAACCTGCAACGCCCAGCAACAGCATAGATAACAGTGCCGAAACCACCATAAACAATGAGTTCATAATGTTATTGGCGGCAATCGCCTGAGCACATTCACCCTTAGGCGAACGAGATTGAATAAACGCATAAAGGGGGACGATAAACAAACCGCCGCTAACGCCGATCATAAAGAAATCCAGCATCACCCGATAATGTTGCGACTCGCCAATAAAGGCCTTTAATCCATAGACAAAACCAGCATCCACTGGCGCAGGTGGAATAGCCCAAAGCAAATCGACACCAAAAATAGTTAATCCCAATACCCCAAATGGCAGTAAACCGAGCTCCACATGGCCGTAGGAGAAACGTTCACAAACGAAGGAGCCAACAGCAATCCCGATGGAAAACATGCCTAATAATAATGACACCACAGTCGCACCAGAATGCAAATGCAGCTTAGCAAAGTTAGGAAACTGAGTCAGATAGGTAGCACCTAAAAACCAAAACCAACTGATAGCGAGGATAGCCATCCAGATTGAAGGCGTTTGACGGGCTTTTTTGATGCTACGCCAAGTGCCCGATAACGGCCTGAAACGTATTTTTTCAATGACGCCCTGCGGTGGTAATGCAGGAATCGCTCGGCTCGATAAATATCCTGCAAAGGCTAATACAGCAACAGTAATCGCCGACCAAAGCGTACCGTTTTCATCAGAAACCAAGATCCCCGCACTCAAAGTGCCCACCAGAATAGAGAGAAAAGTGCCCATCTCAACCCAAGCGTTGCCTGTGACTAACTCGTCCTCTTTCAACGCTTGGGGTAACAAGGAATATTTAACCGGACCGAAGTATGCAGACTGACTACCCGTTAAAAATAATAGTAATAACATCATCATGTAGCTCTCGCTCAGAATCGCAATCGCGGCGCTAAACATGATGATGACTTCGAGTAGTTTCAATCGGCGAATGAGTTTAGCCTTATCCATATTATCGGCGACCACACCCGCATGGGCCGAAAAGAGGAAAAATGGCAAAATGAACACCCCAGCCGCCAAGTTTACAAACATATCGACGCTTATGGGTAGGTCTTTCACTTGGCTAAAGGTCACTAGTAACAGCAACACATTTTTATAGATGTTGTCATTCAATGCGCCTAAGCACTGAGTCGCAAAATAGGGTAAAAAACGTTTTGTTAGCAGCATGATAGTTCCTTCTGGTAACCCATTCCTTGTAAATAAGCTTGTACGTGACTCTTGAGTAAATCCCGCAGTGATAATGACTCAGCGAAGAGCTTATTATCGAGTGACAGAGAGGTCAGCCCATGAATTCCCCCCCATAATACCCGACTCATACTGAGATGCTGCACCTGCGTAACCTCGGGAAATAGTTGCGCCAATTCACGCTCAATCAGAATAAATAACCCCGTAATCAATTGCCCTTGCGATTCGGGCAAGGGTTCAGAATCGAGTAATTGCAGCTCAAAAACCAGCTTAAAAGCTTGGCGCTGCTCATGGGCGAATTGACTATACTCCCAAGCCATTGCAATAATTTTACCTAAACTGTCGGCCGCACGAACACCCGTCAATCGGTCGTGCAAAGTCCTAAGCGTTGACTCAGAAACCGCCAGTAATAAATAGTTGTAGCTGCCGAAAATATTGATCAAGGTACTAGGGACATAACCAATTTGGCTGGCCACTTTGCGTAAGCTGAGCCCTATGGCACCTTGATCTATCAGTAACTCAGTTGCCGCTTGTATTGCCATCGCGCGAATTTCATCATGGCTGTGTTCTTTTCGTCTGGCCATAGGTCTCATCCCCTGTTGAATAGCAAGAGACTAACAGTAGTTAAAATAAAAAACAACGTTCAAAATAAGTTTGTTTTACGTACAGAAGAGGGTAAATAATGAAGGATATTATTGAAGATGATGGATAAAGATAGGCACTCGAATTAGACTCCCTCAGCAAGCCGAACAGGATTCTGTGGGATGACATCACCTAAAAGAGCATAAAAAACGGCGCGCTCAGTCAGCACACCGTCCATTATTTTGATTTAAAAATCGTTCTTAATTCAAAGGTGATTTTTATTTGAGGATAATCTTTGGTTCAAAGATAAGCACGCGATTTAAGGCCTGCGATAAGTCATCACAACCCTATCTGCGCCAGCGCCAAAATAATCGGCCTCAAAAGTTGAATCAATGAAACCTAAATGCTGATATAAACCATGGGCAGGGTTACTCGGATCAACGGTTAAACACACCCGCTCAACTGACACGGGCAACTCGGCTAAACATTGTTGCATCAAACGTTTGCCGAATCCCTTCCCGCGAGCATTTTCACTCACTGCGACAGATAATATCCACATGCAGTTAGGATCGCTACTCTGGGTACTGAGCAAATAGCCTTGTAGCTGATTATCTGCATCCACGGCCACTAAAAATTGCTCTGGCCAACAATCAAATCCCTGACGGAAGAAGAAATCAGGATAGCTGTGCTCACCAAAAATGGCCTGTTCGAGCTGATAAACCGCGAATAACTCTGACTTTAATACCGGACGTATAGACTGCATTTGAAAATCATTCACCTATTAAAATCTTATCCCACTCTAAGTTGGGTGCACCAACTACGATGAAATTAGGGTTTTCTAAGCTCTCGCGCTCATTGTAGGTTAACGGTTGCAGCTCAGTATCCATCAACTGTCCACCCGCTTCCTCGACGATAATTTGCGCGGCTCCCGTGTCCCACTCACCCGTTGGTCCGACTCGTACATAACAATCAGCACGACCTTCGGCGACAAGACAACTCTTTAACGCTGCGCCACCCATCACGACTAACTCGCAGTGTTTGGGATGGTTGAATAGGGTCAACACAGATTGGGGGTCCTGACGGCGACTTACGGCCAATCTTAGGGATACCTTTTCACGGTGCTCAATTTGGCGACTGCTAATACGCACTTCTTGTTTATCCGTGCGTTTGTACGCCCCTAAACCAGCAATAGCGTAATAACACACTTGCGTCATAGGCACATAAACCACGCCCATCACAGGACGATTGTGTTCCACCAGCGCGATAATGACTGAAAAATCACCACTGCCTGCGATAAACTCCCCCGTACCATCGAGCGGATCCACCAACCAATAGCGCTTCCAAGATTCACGCACACTCAACGGAATGTCAGCGGCTTCTTCAGATAACACTGGAATATCAGGCGTTAAGGCGGTTAATCGGTCACAAATGATCTTGTTCGCCGCTAAATCTGCGGAAGTGACAGGGGTATTGTCAGACTTCATTTCTCGCTCAAAATTACCTTTGAGATAAATGTCACGGATAGTTATCCCTGCATCGGTCGCAATCGCAATAACTTCGTCGATCAACTCTTCTGGCTTCATAACAACTCCAATCGCCTGCTGAGCGAATGTTTTGCAAGCGTGCAAACTCTGAACGCTTAAAAGGAAAAAGATTATTTAAGTTATATACCCAAGCTACCTGAAGATACGAGTTTCAGAGCGCCTAGGGTGCTTCAATTCAAGGCGCATCAATGACAGAATGTCGGCCACCTTTTAAATTGATGCAACGCCGAAGTGGAGTGCCCTAGGCGCTCCGTCCCGGCGGGTTTTAACGCACTTTATGCTGTGTTGGTTATTTTTAACTTAGCCCGCTAGGTCTGCAAATAACCGCCTTGCCTAAAGTGCGTTAAACTCCCGCTGAATCCTGCATCTTCAGGTTGTTTGGGTATAAATATTTTTGCGCCAAAAACAACGCGCTCACACTACGGGATTCAGAAAAATCGACATCATCGAGCAAGGCTTCCCAATCGGCGAGCGCCCAAGGCACCACATCAATTGGCTCAGGCTCATCACCTTCAAGGCGACTCTCATACAGATCTTCTGCAAGAAAAATTTGCATCTTACTAGAGAAATAACCCGGAGCTAGGCTGAGTTCTTTCAGTAAGGTGAGCTTATTCGATCCAAAGCCAATTTCTTCCTGTAATTCACGGTTAGCAGCTTCTATTGCAGTCTCACCGGGATCGATCAAACCTTTTGGGAAACCGAGTTCGTAATTATCAGTTCCTGCAGCATATTCGCGTGCCAGTAGCATTTTACCTTGATGAATAGGCACTATCATCACAGCGCCACGACTACCGCCTTTCATGCGCTCATATTGGCGCTCTACACCATTGGAGAACTTAAGATGCACTTGCTCAATTTGAAATAATCGGCTTCTCGCGACAACTTCGGTATGCAATATTTCCGGCTTATTCTGCCGTTGCGACATAACTGCCTCTGGATAAAAAAGCGATAAATTAAATAAGGTAAGTGACAATCTTACTATCCTGTCTTTAATCTACAACCTGAATTTATTACATGCTCCTAATGGTAAGCCACAAATCCTTTGCGATATGCATCACAAACCCAGCCCAGCCTTAAGTGAACACCTTCAAAATATTCTCAAATACGATGTTTTATTGGATAGTAAAAAGGGGCGAATGCCCCTTTTGATATGCTAACGCTTAAAATTGATATCGTAGATTGAGCTGGTAACTGAGGAAATCATTAGGCTCGATATCCACATATTGATATCCCAAACCTACAGACCATGAATCACTAAATTGATAGCTAAAACGCACGCCCGCATACCAATCTGTACCATCAAGCTCTGTAGTTAAACGACTATTGCCCATAGTGCTACTGATATCCGCTTGCCACCTAAACAATCCGATGGGTACTTCAAACCGCCAAGCTTCATGTTGGAGTAAAGTGAAACGTAATCCCAGCATGACACCATCGGCCAGTACTGGCGTCACGGCTTTGACCTGCTCTTGATATTGCTCAGGGGTGAGACTTGCGCCCTCAATCCTCGCAGTCCCATTACCAAAGTCGGCATAGCCTAATTCGATGGCAACAAAGGGAGTCCATTGATAACCGATACTCACCCCCAAAGCAGTATCTTTATCATCAACCGATGTTACAAAGCCTGTCCCCGCTTGTGGCTGTAGATCTCGCCTGCTGCTATCAACCTGAGCTTGCCCGACAAATCCCTCGACATACCAGTTATCAGCCGCATTTGCTTGATTAACGGAGCCTGCGAGCAACACAGCGCCCAAAACTAATTTATGTAATTCCTTACGGCGAATTAATCCCATTGTAAGAATCAAACCTAATGCCCATAAGGACATACTGCCTCCACCCGACTTGTTATCTATCACCACATCTTGGTATGCCTTAACTGTGATTAACGCTTGCCCAGTTGCTTCGCCGCCCAATCCATCACTAATCTGATAACTCACAGTATCTACTCCATCAAATCCAGTTTTAGGGATATAACGTAGTTTATTAGACTCAACAGAAACCGTTCCTTGCTGCGCGGTTGCGCTGACTAAGGTTAAAACGTTGCCATCGGGATCACTGTCATTACTCAACACATCGAGTAACAAGCTCGTTCTGTCATCTATGGCAGCACTATCGTTCACTGTCGTAGGTGCCGTATTGCCATTAACAATCACAGTCAACTCACTACTCGCAGTACCACCTTTACCATCGGTAATGCTATACACCAGCACATCTGTACCGATGAAATCGGTTGCTGGCGTGTAACTTAACTGCTGATTAGCCAAGATAACTACAGTTCCGAACTCGCTGGTGACTTGTGTTACCGTCAAGGCATCACCATCGCTATCCGTATCATTGGCGAGCACATCGACATCGAGACTCTGATTCCAAGGTAAAGATGCCGTATCTGGGTTCGCCACAGGTAAATGGTTACCATTGAGTATTACTGACACGCCACTTGGGTCGACAATGGTTCGGTTAGCGACGCCATCGTCATCGTTTGGCCCACCATCTTCTATGGTTAACTGAACACACCAATGGCCTTCAGTTAATCCAGAAGTCCAACGATTATCTCCAGGAGGAGGGCAGAAACCACGCTCACCTTCACTACTGGCGACACTATTGCGCGCATCAATCACAAAATCCTTCCAACCATTTTGGGCTTGATACTTACGATATACTGCATTGGCAGGAACTGGCGAACGTTGTGGTATCACCAGACTGTAACTCTGCCCTTGTTGCGGTAGTCCTGTCGCAATGAAGTCAAAAATCCCCCCCACATTAGCCGCGATACTGTCTTCAGGAACCAGATTAGGTAATAGTTGAATACCACTTTGCTCTTGCATCAGTGCAATATTACCTAAGCGTAAGCACACGCCCGCTTGCCCCTCAGCCAAGAAGTACACAGGCTGTAACTCACCTTCAGGCATCACGTTACAATCATTGATTGCATCCAAGTAATCTGGAATGCCATCGCGGTCTGTATCGGTAAATCCCTCTTGGTTATCAGGGATCAAATCACCGTCGGTATCAGTCCCAGTCAGAGGTGGCAAAGATGGGCGCACAACAATATAAACTTTCTCCGTGGTAGACAGCGCGGGTAAGCCGCTATCCGTCACAGTCAGGCTCACAGGATAAATGCCCGGCAAGACCTCTGTCGGCAAGAAGAACATTCCCGCATCATCGGACTGCAAGTTCAGCGCGCCACTCGACCATACAGGTGTCAAAGTATCGTTCATGTTGGCATCGCTAATCTGCGCATGAATATGAACCTCGCCACCATTTTGTGCCACGATCAACTGACGTTCACCCGCTTGAGTCACCTCAAGAGTCACACTCGGGGCAATGTTAGCCTCAGTGATCGACACTTGTGTTTGCTTCTTACTGCCTAAATTCAAACTTGGATCTAGGCTGATCAACACATCTTCTTCAGCCTCAACTTCCCCATCCTCTATTGTTCTAAAGTGAATATGGGCCAATGTACCTGAAGTAATCTCCACTACCGCATCGACTAAGTCATGATCATTGCTGTCCGCGGAACCTGCAACCGTATAAGGAACTGATATTGGATACTCAGGCGCATCACCGTTTAAGTGAATACTAACAACAACCTCATTACCCTCACCCACGACTTGATCTTTACTCAAGGAAATTAATGGATGCACTTTTACTTTCTGAGCCTTAGTCGCTTTGTTGCCATCACGATCTACGGCTTGCCAGTAAGCAAGATAACTACCAGGGGCAAAGAATAAACGCTTATCGACCAAAGAAACGGGCAGTGGATGACCATTACGATCGACGGCCTTCGCAAACCCTAGATCCACCCGAGTGAACAAGCCTGTTGCATTAACCTCAACATCACTAGGTACAGTAATAACAGGTAAATTGTCAGCCTCCCCACCTTCTACCAGTAAGTTGACTTTTGCACTTGCGCGCCCTTTCTGACCATCACTAATGGTATAACGAAGTGCGACCGGACCAACATAAGCTGCAGGGGCAGTAAATATGAGTCCATCAGCAGTAATCTGCACACTACCTATGTCTGCCGCCGCGCCATCGATAGTCAAAGTATCACCGTCCACATCAACATCATTCTCTAGCGCAGGTAGTGTGTATTTATCATCCGCGGTGCTGGCTAGAGTGTAATTATCATCGACAGCTTGTGGGTCATCATTCACTGGCGTGACATTAATGGTGATAGTTGCAGGCTCAGAACTCAGTTCAGCATCCTTAGCAATAAAGCTTATCTGATCTGCACCGTTGAAATCTTTCTCCGGTGTGTATAACCACACAGTTCCATGCTGCTCCAAAGTGCCCGATTCAGGTTGGCTCACCACTTCATAGGTAAGAGGATCACTATCTGCATCCTCCCCAGTAAGCGTGATCATCACAGAGCTATCTTCCTCGAAGGTCACACTTGCACTCGTCGCAACAGGCGCATCGTTAACGTTAGTCACTGTGATACCAAAGCTTTGCTCAGCCGTTAAGCCATCCGTGTCCGTTACACGTAAGGTGACCGGGTGACTGCCCACATCAGCATTGCCAGGCGTGCCGCTGAGTAAACCCGTCGCCGCGTTGAAACTCAACCAGCTCGGTATAGTCACTGCACTCAATGTCAGTACGTCGTCCACATCGACATCTGTAGCGGCAAAGGTATAGCTGTAAACAGCTTCTTGCACAGCGGCCGTAGTTGCTGTTGAAGTGATGGTAGGTGCGTCGTTGCTATTAGTGACTGTAATACTAAACGATTGATCTGCTGTTAATCCGTCAGCGTCCGTCACTCGCAGTAACACAGCATGACTGCCCACATCCGCATTGCTTGGCGTACCACTGAGTAAACCTGTCACCGAGTTGAAACTCAACCAGCTCGGTTTGGTCACTGCGCTCAGCGTTAAGCTGTCGCCAGTATCGGAGTCGCTGGCCACTAAGTTGTAACTGTAAGCGGCATCTTGGGTCGCAGCCGTCACCGCCGTCGAACTAATCGTCGGCGCATCGTTGACGTTAGTCACCGTGATACTAAAGTTTTGCTCAGCCGTTAAGCCATCCGTGTCCGTCACTCGTAAGATGACAGCGTGACTGCCCACATCCGCATTGCTTGGCGTGCCACTGAGTAAACCCGTCGCCGCGTTGAAACTCAACCAGCTTGGTTTGGTCACTGCGCTCAGCGTTAAGCTGTCGCCGGTATCGGAGTCAGTTGCAGTCAAGCTGTAGCTGTACGCCGCATCTTGGGTCGCAGCCGTCACCGCCGTCGAACTAATCGTCGGCGCATCGTTGACGTTAGTCACCGTGATACTAAAGTTTTGCTCAGCCGTTAAGCCATCCGTGTCCGTCACCCGCAGTAACACAGCGTGACTGCCCACATCCGCATTACTCGGCGTGCCACTGAGTAAACCTGTAGTCGCGTTGAAACTCAACCAGCTTGGTTTGGTCACTGCGCTCAAGGTTAAGCTATCGCCAGTATCAGAGTCAGTAGCAGTCAAGCTGTAGCTGTACGCCGCATCTTGAATGGCTGCCGTCACCGCCGTCGAACTAATCGTTGGCGCATCGTTAACGTTGGTGACGGTTATGCTGAAGGACTGGTCAGCGGTTAAGCCATCCGTGTCCGTCACTCGTAAGATGACAGCATGACTGCCCACATCCGCATTGCTTGGCGTACCACTGAGTAAACCTGTCACCGAGTTGAAACTCAACCAGCTCGGTTTGGTCACTGCGCTCAGCGTTAAGCTGTCGCCAGTATCGGAGTCGCTGGCCACTAAGTTGTAACTGTAAGCGGCATCTTGGGTCGCAGCCGTCACCGCCGTCGAACTAATCGTCGGCGCATCGTTGACGTTAGTCACCGTGATACTAAAGTTTTGCTCAGCCGTTAAGCCATCCGTGTCCGTCAC
>NZ_JAGTUL010000057.1:0-17261 GCF_018224605.1 Shewanella sp. M16
GTGGGCTCG
Source organism: Shewanella sp. M16 (assembly GCF_018224605.1). NCBI lineage: Bacteria > Pseudomonadati > Pseudomonadota > Gammaproteobacteria > Alteromonadales > Shewanellaceae > Shewanella > Shewanella sp. M16. The sequence continues at coordinate 10 of NZ_JAGTUL010000057.1, forward strand.
GAGAGGTGTATAAGAGACAGTTTTTTTTGTTTATTTTTATGTGTTCGTTTGTTTTTGATGATTACATTGCTAAGATTATAGCTATCCTCTAGAATGCGCCGCTCTCGCAGGTGCGCGTGCATAAGATTAATGGCAAATGCTATTGATTTTTATTGAATTGTTGATTTTTCTCTAGGGGAACTCTGTGTCTACAAAACTGGCTAATCCAGCGCCATTAGGTTTAATGGGCTTTGGTATGACAACAATTTTGTTAAACATTCATAATGCGGGATATTTCCCTATTGATTCTATGATCTTAGCCATGGGGATTTTTTACGGCGGCATTGGTCAAGTAATTGTGGGGATTATGTGTTTCATGCGCGGCGATACTTTCGGTACGACGGCATTTACCTCATACGGTTTGTTTTGGTTAACGCTAGTGGGCCTCATTTTAATGCCTAATGCTGGCATTGCGGCGAGTCCAACGTATTTTATGGGCTGGTATTTAACGCTTTGGGGCATATTCACGGCATTTATGTTTGTGGGTTCTTTGCGTTATCCAAGAGCCAAACAGTTTGTGTTTGCTTCTTTAACTATCTTATTTTTTCTGCTGGCGGCGCGTGATTTTACGGGTAGCGCCTTGATTGGCACTATTGCGGGCTTTGAAGGGATACTTTGCGGTGCGAGTGCGATTTATTTTGCGATGGCACAGGTGCTTAATAATGAGTATGGCCGTACGATTTTACCGGTTGGTGAATTGAAAAAGTAACGATTCAGCAATGCAGAGTTGTAAAAAAGGCTGATGAAGATCAGCCTTTTTTATGGGTGTTAGCTGTACTAGATTTTAGTTTTAATATAGGCCACAGCTGCTTCATCTAAGCTACGGAGAGAAACATAACTCGTGCCTGCTTTGTGGGTAATCAAGAAGCCTTTTTCAGTTTCTTTAATTCGGTAAATCTCGGTCCATAAAATTTGGCTGGTCACAGACATAGATTGAGTATGAATCCCTTGCTCATCAATAGTGAGTGTGACCTCATTGCTGGCCGCTTTACTCATCATCTGACGCATCAACCACCATGCTTTGTGATACTTCACATTGAGCGCTTCGATAACACCTAACCCAACAAAAAAGTAAGCTAAATAAAGGCTAATATCGGTGAAAATAAGCGCGATACCTATCAGGGTTAATCCAATCGCTTTGTAGTAAGGTTTGAGCGTGGGATCTGGTACCACTGATTGCGTATAGCATTCATCGAAATGGGCTTTATCTAAAATATACGTTGTGGAGTATGAATAGGGCGTTGGCATCATGTCATCTAATTGAGGTGGCACTTAATGCGGGTTAGTGTAGCGATTACAGTGATGAAAGTAACTAACCTTGCTATTGCAAGCATGAATTAGCACTTTGGTGTTTTCAAATTCGACGTTCAAACCCGCTCGTTAATACAGGTCAAGATATGAGTTGGACAGAAATACGGCAACGGCTATATTAGTCTTGCCGTAAGCATTGTTCGATTTTCGTGATTTGACACAAGGAGTGCAAACATCATGGCCTTAGTCCCCAAAGATTTTGTAAATTACAAATCAACGCCGGTTTTCAACCATGACAACGTCCCTAAAATGTTGCTTCATATGCACAATACTAAGGCTGGCGTGTATGGGCAAATCCAAGTGTTGGCGGGCAGCTTAAAGTTTTACGGCTTTACGGGTAGCAGGGGCGAGTTAGATAAAGAAATTATTATTCGCGCAGGTGAAACCGCCATTTCACATCCTGAATATTGGCATAAAGTGGAGCTACTGACCGAAGATACTCAGTTTAGACTCCACTTTTATGCCCATAAGGATTCGGCCATAGTGGCGCAGCAACAATCCGAGCGAAGCGAATAGCACCTAGCACCTAACACTCAGTCCAATTCGCGCGGTTAGCAGCTGCTGGCAACTTCTCGCTAATAACCGATTTACGCTAATAGCAAATGGCACTAATAGCGATTTCGTTCCTTTGGAATATCAGTTAAATACTCCACAAATTCCACTTCAAAGCCATGGGCATCGAAGAAGTAAATATTGCGTCGATAGGGATCATCCATGCCATCTTTGGCAATAGGAAAACCTGCTTGGGTCAGTCTTGCTATCACAGCATCTAAGTTGTCGGTCACAAAGGCAAAATGCGCCAGTCCAATTTGATGACCAGCCAAATCGCGGTTTTCACCTTCACCATTGTCACTAAAAGCAATGTATTGATAATCATCGCCAAAATGAATCCAATTACGGGGTTTGCCGTACCAAGTGCCTTTATCGCCACCGCGAACACGCCAATGGGGGAAAGCCGCTTGATAAAAGCGCAGTGCTGCGGGGATGTCGTCTACCACTAAATTGATATGCTCTAAATGAATCATAATGCGTTCCTTGTAATGATTTTAGTCTGTTGCTGGTGGTTAAAATCTCAAGCCGCTTACATACCGTAACAGTATTCCTGCTGTTTTGGGTACGCTTGATTGGCATGTTGTTCACGAATGGGGGCTAATGCTTGGGCGTATTGATGCAGCATATATAAGCTGTATTGCACTCTTTCCCTAAGCGCGATATCGCGGGCACTCTCAGGGATGGCATTGAGTACATGGCTGACATTGCGGATGATTAAGTGATCGGGTATGGGCACTAATTTATTGTTTTTAAGGGCATTCATCTTCACTTCAACGATAGGGTAGGTACCGCTAATACCATCCGATATTGAAACTAATAAGGCGGGTTTATGGGCGGTTTCTTCGCGAGTACACATCAACAAAAAGTTCTTCAGTAATGGTGATGCCATGCCGCCCCATTCCGGGGTGATCAGCACTAGCGCATCGGCTTCATCGACTCTGTGTTCTATTTCGGGCCAGTGTTCACCTTTGTTGTCTTCTTCTCCATCCCAAAAGGGCAGATTAAACAGGCATAGTTCTAAGTGATGTATCGTGTCGTAACCCATGTTGTGGGGAGATGAGAAACTGCTTTCCGCGATATAACGACCGACTTTAGCACTTTGTGAATCGGGTCTTTGGCTGGTGCTGATGATGAGTAATTTCATTAAGTAAACCTATTTGTTTATAAATTATTTGTAAGGTAATTGCTTTATTTAATATTGTAAAGGATAAAGTAAATAAAAAAGTTTATTTAATCTGTTAAAGCAGCGGAGATTGGGAGATAATGCTTCGGCTGAAATCGGGGAGACTCAATGAAAACTACTGATAAGATTATTCAATTACTCAAGTTGCATGGCCCGCTTACTGCTAAAACCTTAGCGGAGGAATTGGCGTTAACGACTATGGGGGTGCGTCAACATCTGCAAGCTTTGGAAGATATGGGCGATGTGGATATTGAGGATCGAGTTGAAGGCCGCGGTCGCCCAACACGTTACTGGGGATTGACTGAACAAAGCCGTACTCACTTTGCCGATCGCCATGAGGAATTGACGGTACAGCTGATTGACTCGGTAAAAATGATCTTTGGCGACCAAGGCTTGGATAAGCTTATCAGTCACAGGGAGCAAAGTGCGTTAGTCCAATATCGTGCGGCAATGGAAGGTGCTACTGATATTCCGACACGTTTGGCCATCCTTGCGAAATTACGCTCGAACGAAGGTTATATGGCGACCATGGAACACATCGATGGCGTGTATTTTTTACTCGAAAATCATTGTCCAATCTGCGCTGCAGCGACTAAGTGTTTGAACTTTTGCCGCTCTGAGTTGCAACTTTTCCAGCAGTTATTCGCTGATATTGCCGTGGTGAGCCGCGAAGAACATATCATCGAAGGTGCTCGCCGCTGTGCATATAAGATTGCGGCAATTAAAGTTGCGACGATAGTTTAGTAGTGCACTTAAGTTGTTCGCTTGAGGCGTTTTATCTGTGGGATAAAACGTCACTGAAAGCTAACGCTATATATTAAGCATTCGTTCTGGGCTTAAACCTCGGAGCTTAGGGCTTATCAGGTTCGTGATAGGCCAATAAGGTTTCGAAACGAGGATGCCCTTTAAGTTGTGAGAAATCAGCTTCATCCAACGCTAGCTCTTTGAAGGATGCGCTGTTATGGATGGCGCGTTCCAAATCAGAAATTGCCCTATCTTCAACACCTAAACACGCAAAGGCGCAGGCTCTTTGATAAAAAGCATGGGCGTTAGTTGGGTCAACTTCCAAAACACGATTACATAGGCTTTGTGCCCAATTAAATTCGCGCATTTCCATTGCGGCATCGGCCTTATAGGTCAGCGCTTCCAAGTCTCCAGGTCGAATCGTGAGGATTTCATCGTAGACTTCAATTTTTTGTTCGGGAGTCTGGGCACTTTGGGCACGTAGCCACAGATTATGAATTTCATTAATCACTTCTATTTCACGATTATTGTCTGTGATAGTACGACTCTTATGCTTGAGTTCTTGCTCGAGTAATTTGAACTTTTCTTCGTATTGTTCGGCAATACTCTGTAGCTGATTCGCGGCCAGTTTGGCGGTATGTGTCTTGATTTCCCGTAGGGATTGCCAGCCGATAAAGGCGACTAAAGAGGCGACGCCGGCGATCATATAAAAGAAGTAAGTGACAGTGACATTGGCGTAATTCATCGACTTGTCGGCAACGGCCAGTTCGCGATCTGTGATATCTATGGTGAGGCGCCGCTCAAGATCCTGTTGATCGTATCTGAGAGATTTGAGTTCATCGAAGACGTAGCGCTCTATCAGCGGTTTATCATGGATGGCGAAAGGTTGAGGCGCTTCAGGGGGATTTACTGCATCGCTCGCTTGAGTGAAGAATGAGCTCGCGAGTATCACTAAAAACAAGGCTAAAAATAGCAGGTTCGAACGTATCATAACGGGACTTGCAGATAAGTTTTTGATGCGGTAACCACTCACAATAAGATGAATTGAACGCCTAGCTTAACAAATTTTGCTTAGTTTGATCTAATTTTGCTCTAAATAACCTCTGTGATGCTTACTGTATTGGCTCGCTATGACCTGAACTCGCATCCTGCTAGAATGGCTATCCCATTCATATTTCGTCATTTGTGGTGTTATGCAGTCTAAGCGCGGCCGACTCGATCGTTATCTTTGTACCCAGTTACACACTCACCGTAAAGCGGTGCGTGAACTGTTACTCTTGGGCCGAGTTCGTGTCGATGGATTGATAGTGAAGGACATGGATAGGCAAGTGGATGAGTTTTCTCACATCCAACTCGATGGGCAAATATTACAGGCCAACACGCCAGTTTACTTGATGTTGCATAAGCCGATTGGCGTGGTGAGCGCGACTAAAGATACTCAGCATAAAACTGTGATTGATTTGCTCGATTGCGAAGCCCGTGATGAGTTACATATCGCGGGTAGGCTAGATTTAAATTCTTCGGGTTTGTTATTACTGACCAATGACAGCCGCTGGTCTGATGCACTAATGTCACCGACGCATAAGGTCGATAAAGTGTATCGCGTCACCTTAGCTAATCCATTAACTGAAGAATATATAGCCGCATTTGCCGAAGGCATGTATTTCAGCTTTGAAGAAGTAATGACTCAGCCCGCTAAATTGGTGATCCTTGCTGACCATGTTGCTGAAGTGACTTTAAAGGAAGGTAAGTACCATCAAATTAAGCGGATGTTTGGCCGCTTTCGAAACCCAGTTGTTGGTCTACATAGATTATCAATAGGTGATATTGTGTTGGATGAAGCTCTGGCGTCGGGCGAAAGTCGTGTGCTGACTGCCGCAGAAGTGGCTTGTATCCGCTGCAAACTGGTAGCTTAGAGACATAGGGCAATTCAATTTATCAGCCATTATTCTGCGTATTCTAAATATAAAAATGGACTTGAGAATCAGGTGTCCCAAGCCCGTGATATGGGATTAGAGATCGGCGTGGGGGCCGAATACTTCATAGTGCATGTTTTCAGCTGAGACACCCAGAACGAGTAATTGTTGCTTGATGGCTGACATGAATCCAATAGGTCCGCAGAAATAGTAACGTGCATGGGGAAGCAGTTGATCTGCGACTTTGCTTAATTCCATTTGTCCTTCAAAATCATAATCTGTACCCACCACATCGGTTGAACTCGGCTTGCGATACCAAACATGGCTCTTCAGATTATGATGTTGCTGGCGCTTGGTGTGAATAGCCTGTTTGAAACCATGTACATCACCTTGCTCACAGGCATGTAGCCAAGTAATAGCACTTGGATGTTGCAACTTGATCAATTGATTCAACATGCTTTTCATCGGTGTTTGACCCACTCCTGCCGAAATGAGCACTACGGGGATGTCCGCCCCAACTTCTAAGATAAAATCTCCCGCCGGCGGCATAACTGCAATTTTGTCACCGATATGCATGGTATCGTGTAGCAGATTAGATACTTGGCCACCTAATTCACGTTTCACACTGATGCGGTAGCTGTTGCCATTCGGTGCATCGGATAGGGAATATTGGCGGATTTCTTCATATGCTAAATTGGGATGTTTTAGTTTCAAACTTAAATACTGACCGGGAATGAAATCTTTAACTGGCTTACCATCTTCGGGCGTCAATATGAAGGAGGTAATGACTGTGGACTCAGTCTTTTTCGCGCTAATGATAAACTGACGCTCACCCACCCAACCGCCATCTTGTTCTGCATGTTCCTGATAAATTTGAGCTTCTCGTTGAATAAATATATCTGCTAAAAATCCATAGGCCTGCGCCCAAGCTTCTAATACTTCTTCTGTTACTGCATCGCCGCCTAACTCTTTAAGGGTGGCCAATAAGTGGCTGCCGACGATCGCATATTGCTCAGGCTTGATCAGAAAGCCTGTATGTTTTTGGGCAATGCGCTCGACAGTCGAACTTAGCACCGCTAAGTTTTCAATATTTTTAGCATAAGCCGCGACGGCGTTGAACAGGGCAACAGGCTGGCCACCAGAATGCTGGTGTGCCAAGTTAAATACATCTTTTAGTTCAGGATTATGTTTGAACATACGTTCATAAAAATGGGTCGTCAGCGCAGGGCCTACGGATTCGAGTAAGGGGATAGTGCTCTTGATAACTTGGATTGTACGGCTGTCCAACATAGAAAATCTTTAACGTGCAAATATTATGAATGTTAAATAAGTTTAAAGATCTATTTGATTTGGATCAATAGTGATGATCGCAATTCGTGCTACCGATAAGCGTGATTAAGGTCATTTGAAGTGCTTTATCAAAGCGGGCATGAGATAGGGTGATGATAAATAAATGTATTATTTCAATATATTACAGATTGTTTAAGGGAGGTTAACTGCAACAGCAAAGCTTATTGCAGTCATAGTGTGGTTTTTTGACTTAGAGTTTAAATGCACTCACTTGATTGCGCATGCTGTTGGCGAGTTTAGTTAAATTAACCACAGATTCACTTAATTCAGCCGCCGATGCAGTGGAATGTTCGGCAATATCGCTGATGGCAATAATACTGCGATTAATGCTTTCGGCAACGCTACTTTGTTCTTCGGCAGCGGTCGCAATATGAGTATTAAGTTCTGTGATGCTATCTACTGAGGAGACGATTTCTTTCAGTGCTTGGCCTGCTTGATTAGCTTTATCATTAGCATCATCTACTTGATTTATACCTATTTCCATAGCGTTAACTGCTTCTTTAACGCCTTGTTGTAGTGTGGCAATCATGGCCTCAATTTCTTGGGTAGACTTTTGGGTGCGCTGCGCAAGGGTCCGCACTTCATCCGCAACGACTGCAAAGCCGCGGCCTTGTTCCCCCGCGCGGGCCGCTTCAATGGCGGCATTTAATGCCAATAGATTGGTTTGCTCGGCAATGCTTTTTATCACATCGAGTACGCGGCCGATATTTTGGCTCTCATTAGACAGAAATCCAATGACTTGTGCCGTTTTTTGAATTTGATCAGATAATTGCGACATACTGCTAATCGATTGCATCACAATATTATTGCCATTGGCTGCATAGGTGTCGGCATCTTTGGCTGAATCTGCCGCCGCAGATGCGCTTTGGGCGACTTCTGCGACCGTTGCCGTCATCTCATTCATGGCCGTTGCAGTTTGCTCCGTTTCGGCTTGCTGCTGTTGCATACGTTTATTGGTTGCCTGCGTGAAGCTACTTAACTCATTTGCTGAACTATTAACGGTATTTGCCGCTTCGGCAATCGAATGAAGAATGCCCCGCAAGTGTTCAATAACTTGGGTGAGGCTAGTGGATATTTGTCCTAGCTCATCGTGATTAAAAGTAGTGAATTTGACGGTAAGATCTGAGTCTTGATGGATCAGCTTAAGTTTACTGAGAATGTCATTAATAGGATTCATCACGCTGCGATTGACCCAGAGCCCAATCACAATACTGATAATCATGGCGGCACAGGCTAATGCTACAAAAATAGTGATTGAAGATTGGTAAATGGCATTCACACGATCTTTTTCTTCGCCTGCCACGCGAATTTGCAGTGCAATCAGTTCAGATATTTGGTTACTGATGGGGTCTATTACTTGGTAAAGCGGCAGGATATTGGCCGATAATTGGCTTGATACATCGCCATTTAATCCTCTTAAGCGTGAGACCAGAGTGTCAATCTGTTGATTTGCGGGTGAGAACAGCACTTCGGCTTGTTTTACGAGTCGGGATTCTTCTGAGGTAAGTTCAGTGGCTAAGTATTTTTGCCAATGCTGGGTAATGGTAGATTTGGCACTGTCTAGCGCTTCAGCTGCTTGAGAGGCGGTGAAACCACCCGCGTTCGCCTTATTGACCGCATCGATAACATCGACCGCGTATTTATCAGCAATCACTTTTAAATCGTCTAGTGGCACAACTCTATCGCCATAGATACGTTCAACACCCGATTCAATTTTACCCATCATATTAATGGCGAGAAAGCCAATCGTCATTAGCATTACAAGGGGAACCAGAATGCCGATAAACATTTTTTGTTTTATTTGTAAACCGTTCATATGGATAGCCTCAGTGAACTAAAGAGTCCTTTAGGCAGAACTCTATCTATCCCTATGATGAGTCTGTAACAATAGGTATAGCAAATCTGAGGAAAGAGGGGAGAGTTACAGAAAATTTATTTTGCTTTAGATACAAAAAAACCTCGCTTGGCGAGGTTTAAATGTTGGTACAGATGAGAGGACTTGAACCTCCACGCCCTTGCGAGCACCAGCACCTGAAGCTGGCGTGTCTACCAATTCCACCACATCTGCATGGCTATTCGATATTTCATCGAATTGACAATCTTAACACTGTGAATCTTAACTTTTGAACTGCAATTTGGTACAGGTGAGAGGACTTGAACCTCCACGCCCTTGCGAGCACCAGCACCTGAAGCTGGCGTGTCTACCAATTCCACCACACCTGCACTGTATCTATCGCAGTTCTCTAACATAAGTCGCTATCGCAACCCATTTAAAGATGGTGCCCGAACCCGGAATCGAACCAGGGACACGAGGATTTTCAATCCTCTGCTCTACCGACTGAGCTATTCGGGCGACGGGCGCAATTTAAAGGCTTTTCGGGTTTTGAGTCAATAGATTTTTACTAAATAACGGAAAAAGTGACTCAGTTGGATAAGATTTACACGAAAGTGTCATTTGTGTTGGTATTGAGGATGTAAAAATAGCCAAACCACTATCCACACTGAGAACTTAGCGTTATCTATTTATGGCTTATTAGGGTCACCAAGCAAAAAATGCCCCTATTAAAGGGGCATTCTCGGTTAGTTTGATAAGATTTCATTGTTTGGGAAGTTAGCTTGCATTACCATGAGCACGTTTTGCTTCAGCTTGCTCTGACCTAATTCGCCATAAGCTTCTATCATTATCTCTAATGCCCGTTCATTTGAAGGGGTGCCAGGGTATGTTTCCATTACAGATTGTGCTCGGATTGCTGCGGCGCTCCATGCATTCATCTTGAGATAATACTCGGCAACTTGAATTGAATATTTTGCTAAGCGATTCTTCAACGCTAACATGCGTTTTTGCGCATCAGCGGCATATTTGCTGTTAGGGTAGGTTTTGATAAGACGATCAAAATCTTTGAAAGCATCTTGAGCATTTTTAGGGTCACGATCGGTTCGGTCGATATTAAGCATGTCGTGGAACATGTAATTGTCGGCTTGCATGTTCACTAAACCGCGCATATAGAACACATAGTCTACATCTGGGTGAGTTGGATTAAGACGGATAAATCTGTCTATGTTCGCAATACCAGAAGCGACATCGTCCATTTTATAGTAAGCATATATCAGGTCTAACTGGACTTGAGTTTTGTGAGGTCCGAAGGGGAAGCGTGAGTCTAACGCTTCCAAAGAACGGACAGCTTTAGAGTAATTGCCAAGCTCCATAGAGGTTCTTGCCTGAGTATAAAGTACATCAGGTGACGTTTTGGCGGCAATATCGTTATCATCAGGGCTGCTGCTACAGGCTGATAACGCTAGTGAAAATAGGACTAAGGTAACGCCTTTGGAAAATTTATACATACTTGAATTCAATTCTTTTTAAGTTGTAGTTAAGAATTTTTCCATTTCACTATAAAATAGAAAACATCCGATTGTAACAGATAGCACACATTTTTTGACCCCTAAATGGGGATACGGTTCCTATGACACAAGAGATTAATCTAAAAAGCGAGATTTCGGCAACACAAACTGGACTGAGATTAGATCAGGCCCTAGCAGAGTTGTTCCCAGATTACTCGCGCACGCGCATCAAGGAATGGATCCTATCTGATGCAGTTCATGTTGACGGCGTTGTCGTTAATAAGCCCCGAGAGAAAGTTTATGAGCTGCAACAGATACTCATAGATGCCACTCTTGAAGAAGAAGTTCACGCAGCGGCACAGGCCATTGATCTGGATATCGTCTATGAAGATGACGACATTATTGTGATCAACAAGCAAGCGGGACTCGTGGTTCACCCTGGTGCTGGCAATGCCGATGGCACTTTGATGAATGCACTATTGCACCATTGTCCCGATATTGAGCATGTACCACGTGCTGGTATTGTGCACCGTCTGGACAAGGATACTACAGGTTTAATGGTTGTAGCCAAAACCGTTGAAGCGCAAACCCATTTAGTTGCCGCCTTGCAGGCCCGTGAAATCACTCGTGAATACGAAGCGATTGTGATGGGGACTATGACAGGTGGCGGTACTGTTGATGAGCCGATTGGTCGTCATCCAACGAAACGTACTCATATGGCGGTGCATCACTCAGGTAAACCTGCTGTGACGCATTATCGTGTGGCGGAAAAATTCCGTAACCACACTCGTCTAAGATTGCGCCTTGAATCGGGTCGTACTCACCAAATTCGTGTGCACATGGAATACATAGGCCACGTATTAGTGGGCGATCCTGTGTATGGTGGTCGTCCAAAACCGCCGAAATGGGCCAGCCCAGAGTTTTTTGATATTCTGAAAAACTTCAAGCGCCAAGCGCTGCACGCTGTGCGTCTTGAATTAGCGCACCCTGTGAGTTGTGAAATCATGAGCTGGCACGCGCCAATTCCTGAGGATATGGTGATTTTGACGAAAGCACTGCGTCAAGACACGGTCGAGCATCCGATCGAGTATTTGTAAGTGTTTAATCACGATTGGCCTGTTCCCGCTAATGTCAGCATCGCTATGACAAATCGTCATGGCGGTGTGAGCGTGCATCCCTATGACAGTTTGAATCTTGGACTGCATGTCGGTGATGCGCCAGAGTTGGTGATGGCTAATCGTGAATTACTCTGCAAACAATTAGCGTTAACCGCTGAGCCTGTCTGGCTCGAGCAAGTGCATGGTACTCATGTGCTTAATTTAGATGCGCTGAGCTTAGCTCCTGCTGTGGATACACCGATTGCCGATGCCTGTTACAGCCGAACCGCGAGCCTAGTTTGCGCTATAATGACTGCCGATTGTTTACCTGTGTTGTTGTGTAATCAAGCGGGAACCGAAGTGGCTGCGGCTCATGCTGGTTGGCGTGGTTTATGTGATGGCGTGATTGAGGCCACTGCGGCGCAGTTTAGTTCACCTATGGATGAGTTGATTGCCTACCTCGGCCCGGCTATTGGTCCACAAAAATTTGAAGTCGGTGTTGAAGTACAGCAAGCCTTTTGTACTTTACATCCGCAGTCGGCAGCGTGTTTTATTCCAAGTGGTAACAAGTATCTTGCCGATATTATTGGCTTGGCTAAATTACGCTTGAGTTTACTCGGTATAAACCATATTTATAGCGCAGATATCTGCACAGTCAGCGACACGGATTACTTCTCTTATCGTCGCGATAAGGTGACGGGACGCATGGCTTCATTGATCTGGCTTAAGTCTTAAGCTAATTCCCCTACAGTTTGTATTTATTTGCGCGTTATTCGCTTGAATTTGGCTAAATAGCCCCCATCTTTTAACTAACGAAATGTAATACCAATCCTATTTAGATCTCTCCATTAGCGGTACTGATTTTAAAGCCACTAAATTGGCAAGATGTCTTGTGGATTGGCATATCTCTACTATATGAGTGTTAGGAGGCTGTATGCGACTCGATCGTATGACCAATAAATTTCAGCTTGCCATCTCTGATGCCCAGTCACTCGCTCTTGGGCGTGATCATCAGTTTATTGAACCGCTGCATTTGATGATGGCATTGTTGAACCAAGATTCAGGTTCAATCCATCCCTTATTGACCCAAGCTGGCATTCGAGTGAGTGCGCTGCGTTCGCTTTTGAGTCAAGAGCTGGAACGCTTACCTCAAGTCGAAGGTACGGGCGGCGATGTACAATTATCCCAAGGTTTAATCCGTTTATTAAACCTGTGTGATAAATTGGCGCAAAAGCGTAAAGACAAATATATCTCTAGCGAATTATTTGTATTAGCTGCGTTAGAAGGTGCCGATGCCCTTGCGCAAGCGCTGAAAAAAGCTGGCGCGACCAAAGAGTTGATGGAACAAACCATTGAACAAATGCGCGGCGGCCAAAAAGTGGATGATCCGAACGCTGAAGATCAACGCCAAGCGTTGAAGAAGTTTACTATCGATCTGACCGAGCGAGCCGAACAAGGCAAGTTAGATCCTGTGATCGGCCGTGACGATGAAATTCGCCGTACGATCCAAGTGTTACAACGTCGCAGTAAAAATAACCCTGTCCTTATCGGTGAACCGGGTGTGGGTAAAACGGCGATTGTTGAAGGACTTGCCCAGCGTATCGTTAATGGTGAAGTCCCTGAGGGGATTAAAAATAAGCGTGTCTTATCCCTCGATATGGGCTCATTGATTGCGGGCGCTAAATATCGCGGTGAGTTCGAAGAGCGTTTAAAAGCGGTACTTAATGAGCTGGCGCAGGAAGAAGGTCAAGTGATCCTCTTCATCGACGAACTGCATACTATGGTCGGTGCCGGTAAAGGTGAGGGCGCAATGGATGCGGGTAACATGCTTAAACCTGCGTTAGCACGTGGTGACTTGCACTGTGTGGGCGCGACCACGCTTGATGAGTATCGTCAGTATATTGAAAAAGATGCGGCGCTTGAACGTCGTTTCCAAAAAGTGCTGGTGGATGAGCCAAGCGTTGAAGACACCATCGCCATTTTGCGTGGACTGAAAGAACGTTACGAGCTGCATCACCATGTGGAAATTACCGATCCGGCGATTGTGGCGGCGGCGACCATGTCGCACCGTTATGTGTCGGACCGTAAGTTACCCGATAAAGCGATCGATTTGATCGATGAAGCGGCATCGAGCATCCGCATGCAAATGGACTCAAAACCTGAGTCACTCGACAGGCTCGAACGTCGTGCTATCCAGCTCAAACTGGAGGAGCAAGCGTTAGCCAAAGAAAATGATGAGGCGAGTCGTCGCAGGCTTGACCATCTGCAAGAGGAATTACGTGACGTTGAAGCGAAAGCTTCAGAGTTGAACGAAATCTGGCGTACTGAAAAAGCCGCATTAGCGGGCACTCAGCACATAAAAGCCGATCTCGAACAGGCTCGAATGGACTTAGAAGTGGCGCGTCGTGCGGGTGATTTAACTCGGATGTCTGAGCTGCAATACGGTCGTATTCCTGAGCTTGAAAAACAGCTCGATTTGGCATCGCAAGCCGAAATGCAGGACATGACGTTATTGCGTAACAAGGTTACTGAGTTCGAAATCGCCGAAGTACTGTCGAAAGCGACGGGAATACCCGTATCGAAAATGCTGGAAGGCGAGCGCGAAAAATTACTGCAAATGGAAGTGGCGCTGCACGAGCGTGTGATCGGCCAAAACGAAGCCGTCGATGCGGTCGCGAATGCGATTCGTCGTAGCCGCGCGGGTCTGGCGGATCCAAATCGCCCGATTGGCTCGTTCCTGTTCTTAGGCCCAACGGGTGTAGGTAAAACTGAGCTGTGTAAATCACTGGCGAGGTTCTTATTTGATACCGAATCGGCCTTAGTGCGGATTGATATGTCTGAGTTTATGGAGAAACACTCAGTATCGCGTTTAGTGGGTGCGCCTCCAGGATACGTAGGTTATGAAGAGGGCGGTTACTTAACAGAAGCCGTTCGTCGCAAACCTTATTCAGTGATATTGCTCGACGAAGTCGAGAAAGCGCATCCCGATGTGTTTAACATTTTACTGCAAGTGCTTGATGATGGACGCTTAACCGATGGTCAAGGTCGTACTGTCGATTTTAGAAATACAGTGATCATCATGACCTCGAACTTAGGCTCCGACATTATCCAAGAAGGATTTGGTCAAGTGACCTATGCAGAGATGAAAGCGGCGGTAATGAATGTGGTCACTCACAGTTTCAGACCCGAGTTTTTAAACCGTATCGATGAATCTGTGGTGTTCCATCCATTGGATGCTGCCAATATCAAGCGTATTGCTTCGATACAAATTGCTTCCTTACGCCAACGTTTGGCTGAAAAGGACTATACATTGGAGATCACCGACGACGCATTATCACTGATTGCGGAAATTGGTTTCGATCCTGTGTATGGTGCAAGACCGTTGAAACGGGCATTGCAGCAAGAAGTCGAAAACCCGCTGGCGCAGAAATTACTGCGTGGTGACTTGTTACCGGGTAAACCGATCAAGGTCAGCTGTGCGGGTGGCGAGTTAGTGTTCGAGCAATAACCCGTAGCTAGTAATTTAGTGTGTTGTTTGAATGCGATACGTTAATCGCAAGCTTGAAGTTGAATACGTTGAAATAGGCGAACTGCAATAAGCGTTCTTGAATGAACGAGCTTGAAATAAACTATCTTGCAATAAGAGATAGCGCTGTTTTAGTCAGTATCGCTCCCGCTTCAAGCACTAAAACGAAAGGAGCCGAGTTTTTAACTCGGCTCCTTTTTTATTGCATTAGCGTTAATCGTTGTTCATTAATGTAGTGGCATAGTAAATTTGGTTACTTCTTATCACAGAAGAGTTTGATTCTTTCCTGCTGCTGGGCAATCGAGGCTTGGCGATCTTCTTCAGTCATAGCGACAGATTCACCCGAATCGGAAGTTTGGCGGATAAGCTTAGTGTGCGTTGTGAGTATTTCTAAATTGTGTTTTGCACTCTCACAAATGGATTTAGCCTGTTTGGCGTCTTTTTCTTTAATCAGTGCCGCTGACTTTTCTAATTCATTGGCTTCAGAAGTGGCTTCCGCTTTCTTTACCGGCGCGATAAAACCGACTTTCGCCTGCTCTAAATCTTCACTGTAGAGTTTTGATGTTTTGATGCTTTCTTGTTGTGGGGCTTGCTGGCTGTAATGTGTCACCCCATTTTCATCGACCCAAGTATAGATAACGCCCGCAGAAACGGGGCCAATGAAAAGGCCGAGCCAGAGCCATCGATACAGTATTGTTCTGAACATGTTCACTTTTAACATCGAAATTATCCCTAACTGGTCTCTCATCGACATGATAATAAAATATGTTATCTTGAAAGCTAACTTCTCTTCACTGAACTAGCGTAATAAGTGTATGCAAAATTCTTCAAATCAAACAGTAAAGAATAAAGGTATCTATTTACTGCCTAATCTTTTTACGACAGCAGGATTGTTTTCTGGCTTTTATGCTGTGATAGCTTCCATGAATGCTAACTTTGAAGCTGCTGCAATAGCCATTTTTATTGCCATGATTTGTGATGGGCTCGATGGCCGAGTGGCAAGACTGACTAATACCCAAAGTGATTTTGGTGCCGAATACGACAGTATGGCGGATATGGTGTCCTTCGGAATGGCGCCAGCACTACTCGCCTACAATTGGGCATTAGCCGACTTAGGTAAAATTGGTTGGTTGGCGGCATTTATTTATTGTGCAGGTGCGGCACTCAGGCTCGCTCGATTTAATACGCAAGTTGGCGTTGCCGATAAGCGTTATTTTCAAGGTCTCGCCAGCCCGGCTGCCGCCGCTGTTATTGCTGGCAGTATTTGGCTTGGTAATCAATATAGTCTCGATGGAAGAAACATCAGTTGGATTGCGGCCCTTGTTACTGCGGTAACCGGTTTACTGATGGTCAGCAATTTCCGCTATCACTCCTTTAAAGAAATTGACTGGCGTGGCAAGGTTAACTTTATCGTGATCTTACTGGTCGTCGGTGTATTTGTGGTGGTGTCAGTTCAACCTGCATTGATCTTATGTGTCGGCTTCTACTTATATGCGATTTCAGGCCCAATCATTACGATTCGAACTGTGAGAAAACTCAAAGTCGCACATGTTATAGGAGATGATGTCGTGGCGAATGTCGAAACGGTTCCCTCGGCCCAAGCCGCTGCACAAACTCAAGTCGTTACAGATCTCGAGAAAGAGAAACAAGAAGAGCATAAATCTTAGGGCTCGTTCTTTTGAGCATTGCTTATCATTAGCTAGGTGTAAATAAGAGTAAGACATCACACAGGGCATAACGTTTTTAGAGGTTTGCTGATAGATATAGCGAAAAATAGCTATCAACTTCTGTTTATGCCCATTCAATCTATTAAAACTCCAGCAATAGGCTATTCCTTCTGCCAGACTTATCAACCCAAACAGCGATATTGCTCAGTATCGCAGTATATTTCTGCAGTTTGGTGGTTATTTATTCGCTTGGCGCAGATTGTTAAAAAAGCCCTTGCACAAAATCTTCTGCTGCCTATAATGCGCATCCACTGACACGGCAGACAGCGTTAAGCAGCCTGATGTGACAGTTCATCAATGAGTTTATTGATTGATGAGTGTTAAGAAAGTTTGCAAAAACTCCTTGACGCGAAACGGGAAATGCGTAGAATACGCAGCCCTAGCCAACTGGAAGCGTTCGGCGCTCAGTGTGGTACTCAAGTTCTCTTACGAATATTGAGTTGCTCTTTAACAAGATAAAACAAG
>NZ_JAGTUL010000058.1:0-16658 GCF_018224605.1 Shewanella sp. M16
ATCAAACAACGTTGCATAATATGCTACTAACAAGTTGCCTAAGTTCGCCGCTAAAAAGCGCGGCTGGGACAAATACTCACAAGGCTTCGCCTAACATCGTTCTCATTTGCCCCTTGGCAAAGCGTTAGTTGAGAAGAGCATGAAGCTATTCACTCATATCTTAATTTTTATTATTTCTATGGGCAGTCTTGTCGTTGCGTACTACACAGGACCTATAGCTAATATAGGTACTTTTGCGCCAGTGGATGAAAGTTATATTAATATCCTGCAAAAGCAATATATATACTCTGGGTTGATAACGGCATTAGCAACTTGCGTCACTGCTTATTTATTTAAAGCCAATTTAAAAATGGTGGCTGTAATTTTGCTGGTTTCTGGTTTTATCTGGGTTACATTTTCACAGCTAAGCGAGCCTGATTTTTTAACTTATTTTCTGGAATCGGTTACCGAATTCATGGCGCCTTATGTATTGGTGTGCTTAGTTGCATTAACGGTTTTATTTGGCCTCAACAAAAAATGGCCACGTTTAACATAGAAGCAACTAACAAAGTGGTCAAACACCGTTCCGCTTCGCTCCACTGGACAGAATTTAAGTCGCGGTTTTGTGGTTTTGCTGCGCAAAAGTATTCCACAAAGCCACAACTTAAATTCTGCCGTTTACCACGGCGTTAGCCACTAAGATGCATACAAACAGAAAGCTCTTTGACTTAGCTACTAAGAACTCTCAACGACTAGCTGCTAATGGGCTTCTGTCATCGTTACCTAGCCAACTCAAGTCAGAGTTTGAGAAGGCCGAGGCAATCTATCATCCAGAGTTATCAGCGTTGTTCTCGCCGGTAATCCACAAGTCTATAGAACTACATAAGAACAGCCACCTGCTGATGGCTGGCTCAAATGTTTTGCTAACGGCCTTCAAAGAAAAGGCGTTAGAGAGCTTCTTCCGCTGGGCCTCAAGGCTACCCGAAGGTGAATATGTCTTGGTCTTGGATGGCGGCAATGGGGTTGCCTTTAATGACGCTGGGTCATGGGTCTCCAGACTTCCGGGCTACGTTTTCACCCGCTCGGCAGCCATTGATGCATTTAGGGTCATGTCATTACGCGGTATCGATCAGGCGGCCATTGCTTCAAAAAACGGGCATCATGCAGCTATCCTTGAAACTAGCAGCGGTTTCCTTCCAGATGAGCCGTCAGCTAGTGAAGTGATCTATGAAGTTACTTCGTGGTGAGGCGCGACTAACAATAGGTTCAAACCATTCGCTTCGCTCACTGGGACGGGCTAAAGCCCGCCCCTTAACCAAACGTTACCCAATAGAAATTTTTTGAAATTCACCAGTTATAGCTGATGAGCTAACATGCATTTGTCTCAAAGCTGTTTGAGTTTTTAGTTGGATGATGGATTTAGTACATGATCGCTAAAATGCCTTACGATAGCCTCTTCTATCATGTCCTGTTCATCAAGGGTGAACCCTAACAACTCCCGCTGCGGATATTGTGCCGATATCCGCTCGTTTATCCGCCCTCTAAGCCCGTATTGATGCTCGGTCGCTACGCGGGAAATAAACCCCGTAAACCCAACACTGGCAGCTGATGCTGAATACTCGGCCTTTAAGTATTTTTGCCTGATGATTTTCTGGAACATCAGCTTTAGTTTAATTGCCCCTAGCCTTTTAGCCCACGTAGGCTGGGGCTTTCTAGCCTCAAATGCCGAGCCATCTGGCGCAATATTTTGCTTTATCCGCTGTGCCTGGGTGGCGCGTAGTCGTCTTGCAATATCGCGGCTTAGTTGCTTGCGCGCTGCAGGGGATAATTGTTGTATTAGCCCGTCAAACAGCTCATTCAGTCGGTTTAAATCGTCGGTGGCCATGGCACTTCAATTCCATTGGTGTAAAGCGTCCAATCAATCGCTTCGTCATTGAAAACGGGCTCAGGTAAGTGAGTCACTTCAAGCTGCATATTATCACCCGCAACAACTTTTACTCGCTCAGTTAATGCCAGCACAATTTCGATGTCAGCAGTGGTGTGATTAATGATTTCGGCTTTGAATTTAAAGCCAGTCTCGCGCTTGTCCGGGTTAAATAACAGCTCTGGTTGCTGCGCTGCAAGCCAACCTAAAATAGGCACGATGAGCGTATCAGCATGGGCGGCGTAGTCTGTCACGATTAATACGCAGTTGAATTGATACTCAAAACTCAGGTTTTGCACCGCACCGGTGGCGATGATGTTGCCGTTCTCGATGAATACGTGCAGGCAATCAGGGTTTTGTTGCAAGTGTGGAACGTGACTGGATAACAACTCACGCAGCTGCGCCGGCTTATTCATTGCGTTTCCCTTCAGTCTGGCTTAAGTCTTTGGCTTGCTGCTTAGCTTTCTGTTTAGCTTCTTGTTTAGTTTGGCACTCGATAATCATATCGATTTGTGCGGCGCAGTCATGCCAAGCCGTTTCGCAGGTATCGAGCTCACTGCTAATCCCTTGATTGCTGATGGGGTTGCTCGCCGGCAACAGACAAGGGATCACGAGTGGACAACCAACGACGGTACTCTGCACTGCCAGTAATGGCGGGGCGCTGGTGCAGCCGGCGAATAGCATCAGGCAGAACAGTATCAGCCCAGGCTTTAACATCGTTAAGTTCACGTTTTAGCTCCTCAATTTTGTTTTTCCGGTATTGGCTAGTGCTGCTTACGCTGGCTAGCTGCATTCGCAGCTCTGCCTGCGCTTGCTGGTTTTCGGCTGATAGCTGCTTTAAGTCAAAATAGGACTGTGATGTTTGTGTCAGCGATTGCAGCATTGCGCCCTGCGTCTGCTGCAATTTATTCAGTCGCTCTTGCTGCAGATAAATCACGCCCGCCATGGTGAGCGCGATCCCGATGGCGGCGACAACTAAATAGCCTGTAAATGGTTGAATAAACCGGCTAAGCAGCGACAACATTATCGGCGCCCTGCTGCTGGCTCGCGGCAGTAAACTGCTGATACGCTCGCGCTAATTTAATGTCGTAGTCATTTTCTTTGTAAGCAGGACCGTTGTAGCGCTTGGCAAATTCTGCCCATTTACGCGCTTTAAGTGCCTTATGCAAAATAGGGTCAGCCTCGATAAATTTAACTAAGGCATTGAGCTGTTCCCCCTCTGAAATATCCATAGCTTGCTTGAATGCCTGCGGAGACGGATAGCCCAAGACTTGCCAATGAAAGCCCATGATCTGAAACATGCCCCAGCTACAGGCACAAATTGCGGCCTCTGGATTAAGCTGGTACGCAATAGCAAACCGTTGATATTCACCACTGCCGCCGGTATAACCGCCACGGGCTGGGTTGCAAATATTCGGGTATTTAGCCGCAAGCTCTGCAGCAGCTGCGCCTTGTTCCAGCAGCTCGCGATAAAATACGTGTCGCTCAAATAAAATCGTGGGCCTACCACAGGCGAAAAAGCCAAAGCCGTTGGATTCCACTTCTGCCACGCTGGCCATGGCGGCAAACGAGACGCCCAGCACCATTGCAGCGTCAGCTAATTGTGAGTGGTGAATAAACTTGCTGCGGCTTTCGCCGGCGAGTAATGCCTGCGTTCTTACCCCTGCGTAGCCAGTGCGCGGTAAGTCTTGCTTGTCTTGAAATTGCTCGATGGCCTTTTGGGTTGCCTCACCAAACCAACCATCTACCGTTAATGACGCGCCAGCGGCATTGAGCCGTTGTTGTAAATCACGCACTGCCGTGCCATTACTGCCTTTTCTTAGAGTCATGTCGATTACCTATGTTTGGTTTTGAATGTTTGTGGGCGGGGAATACGCCCTAGCCTGCTGCCAGCTTTATTCGTATTGAGTTGCAGCAGATGCGCAACATTGCCCCGCACTTGGAAAATGGCGATGCAGAGCGTGGCTTTTAGAAATAGCTCCGCATAACTCGGCACTGTGGCGACGCCATACACAGTGAGAATGACCTCAATGCCTGCGGCAACGGTGATGAGATAAGCGCAAATGCTGATGAAGATTCGATGCCGCCCAGTTCGTACAAACAAAGCCAGGCGCAACACAATCAAACTACAAATAATGGCATTGATGATCAGCATCATTTCCCCCTAAGCCCGCGTAGGGCATTGAGCCAACTTTCTGGGTTATTGGTGAGTTTCATAAAATACTGCAGCATGCGCACAACACAGGCGGATGAAATTAATGCCGCCATGCCCACATTGACCTGCAAGGCATCTGGCAGTAATGCGCTCAAAGCATTGGCGGCCCAATTGGCGCACAGTACGCCGCCCAAAAATGACACAATAAACAGCCCGATACGCTGATAATTCCCCGCGGCGTCATTCGAAATAATAAACAACACTGCACCGGTAAACGCGCCGATCATGACTGCAGGTTCAGCCCCTGGCACTAATGTCAGCACGCTGGCGGTGACGACTGCAGATGTGGCTGATGTCGCTGAAATTGGCTCGCTCATCATTAATCCCATAGTTGAATAAAGTTTGGCTGTGTCGGCGCGGCCACCTGCACAGGAAGAAGTACTAGCGTACCGTTTGGCAATATAGGGCCGATGGCGGCAAGCTGCGGGTTAGCGTCTAGCACTTGCTCAGTTAACTCAGCCGTTGCCCCAAGGTATCGATAACAAATCTTATCGACGGTATCGCCCTCGATGCTGCGCACTGCCTGCAAGCTGCTCATCAGACTAATTCCATTAGATCAGTTCCACCGTGACATGGCTTTCGCCTAAGATGTCGCGGATGGCAAAACGCGCATCACGGCGAAGATCGTCAACGCTATCGCCGAGCACTTCACCCGCCTTTAGCCCCTTGGCCGTGCTATCAAAATCGCTATAACGCTCAATGAGATTGGCTTTGGTGAAGCAGTACACCGCGCGTAAATACAATTGCAAATAGATGCTCTGGCTGTTGATTTGCTCGGCTGGCACCTGTTCTAAACCGTCAAAGCCCAAGATTTGCTGCCCGATACGCCAATCCTTGAGATCACTGTTTATCTGCAGTGCTGCATTGATTGCGGAGTGCTCAAGCCGCTCATTGGTCACAGTGCCATCAAGGCGCATGGCCTCGCGCAGCTTAGCTAAATCAATATCAGGCCAAAACTCACTGTTAGTGATGGTTTTGGGTGCGCTGCTTGGTGCTGGGGCGATAAAACTCATGTTTACCTGCTTGCGGCTAGGTTGTGCGGTGGGCAGGCTTAAGTAGTGAAATTGGATAACGCTACTTGGCCAGCGCCGCACGGGTTGCGAGGGTCGCTCGGTTAACCTGCACTGCCTTGTGTTTCTGAGGACTCAGTGCTTTCGGTTGTTTGTTTGTCGGCGTTCTTAAGATCACGAGTGACTTTCTCGATAAACTTCTTCACACCCACTTTATCGTTTAGGGCTAATGCTTGTTGATAGGCGTCAAGCGCAGCGGTTAACTCGCCTTCAGCTTCAAATGCTTGCCCCATTTGACGTAGCAACTTAGCGCGCGCTTCGTCGTACATGTCGCACTCGGCCGTGAGATCAAGCACAGCCTTTAATTGCTCACTTTTTACTGGAGTTTCAGTTTCAATCACGCGCGCGGCGGTTTCGGCAATTTCTTCGGTAATGGTGCAAGCCAGATTGCGCTCAAAACGGTCTGGCATAACCAGATCATGTTTAAGCGCGTATGCGGCCAGCTCAATGGCGCGGTCGATATTGCCGACATCGATATGCCACAGCAGTACAGTGACGAACACTTCATCCTGCACGCCACTGTCGCCCTTAATGGTGCCATCGATATAGGCATCATATTCAGGCAAGAACTGCGACTTAGCCTGCAGCTTACGTGCGAGCGCCTGCACCGTTTTTAAGATGCGGCGATGCTCGGTAAGCTGCATGAGCATGAGCTCGTAAGTGTTTTCGGAGCGAGCGCTTAAGGGGGAATCCGTTCCCCGCGCTGCCGCTAACACGCCATGAAAGCGTTTATGGGCGGGTGATGTCATGGCTATGCTCCCATCTCAATGTTTTCGGCAAACGCTGTGCAGCCATAATCTTCAACCACATAGGCATCGTTTGATGATTCGTAGTTTTCAATTTGGTCACGTTTAGGGTTGTCAATCACACTGCGACGGCGAGCGCCTTCTTGCCAATACAGGCTTAAGTTATCCAGGCGCGTGACCAGCAAGGCGTTAGCAGGGAAATGCGGTACACGCACGGCACCTAATCCACCAATGCGTTTTTGGCTGATGATCATGTCAGCGGCCATGGTTTCTGTGGGGACGTTGTCTTTGTTGATAATCGGGAAGTACTTATCGGCCAGCAGCTTACGGCCACAAATCACAACCAGCTCAGTATCGTCTTGATGCCATGGGTCAATCATGTTGTTAACCATGTCGAATACCAAAGCATCGAGGTTGGCGTAATCGGTGCCGATAACAATTTTACCTGAGCCTTCAACCACTTCTGCCATATGGCGCTGCGGTGCATGCTGGCGAATTTTTTTCAGCCAGCCGATGTTCACATCTTGCAGCAATGGGTTATTTGCGCGGTTAGAGGTAGCCGCACGGCTGGTGCCGTTAAAGCCAATCATGATGCGGTCGAGTGCTTGCTGTTTCAGAATGGCATCACGAATGCGCGCCTGAAAATCAGGGAACTTGGCCCACATATCGATTTTGGCGTAGCGAAGCGCCGTATCGAAGTTGGTTTGGGTACAGTCATAACCCAGTGCATCTAAATCGGTTGGGTCGATGGCTTGGCGATCGCTTTGGGTCGTATCGGTTGTGCCAGCAATCGTACCGTTAACGCCAAGTCCTAACTTTTCGCCTGACTTTTCGGTGACAGGTACAACGTTAATCATCGTCAAGAACTGCGAGCTTTCTTGCATTCGCGTTTCTAACGTCTGCTGGATTGTTGGTTCAACAGTAAATTTGGCGGTTGCTGTTTCTACGCCATTGAGCGTGGCGACTTGGCCTAGGTAACCGTTAAAAAGTGTACGGGTGGTATTGCGCATGTTTGCTCCTTAGCAATCGGTTTTCATGTTGGTGTCGCCACCGGTTGCGGTTGAACGTCGTTGGCCTTGTGGCTCTTCTTTTTCGAGCTGCGTCTTAAGCGCATTGAATTGCGTACTGAGCTCATCAAAATCCGTTTGCAACTTATTGAAGTTGTTAACGGATTTATCAAGCTTGTTGGTGAACTCATCACCCGCGGCGGTTACTGTTTTGGCGATTTCTTCAACGGCCTGATGCACATCGGCAAAGTCGGTTTTGGCTTCTGCCTTGTTTTTACCGAGCATCGCTTTAACCTTGGCAAATAGCCCGGGCTCGTCGCTGACCTCTTCAAATTCAAAATCCACTTCCACTGCAGAGGTAAATAAGTTTTCGGGGCGTTGCTTGCGCGAGTTAAGCGGGTTGTCTTTGCAGGTTGCGGAGAACGCCAGCATTTCAGTGCCAAGGGATGCGGGGGAATCTGTTACTGCCAAGCCTGAGAGATAGCATTTGCCTGTTTTGGCAAAGTCGGGATCAATCTCGACACTGGTATACACTTTCTGCTTTTTCTGGTTCATGGCGATCAGCTCGTCTGTTGGCTCGATTTGCGCGAACAGAGTTAATTTGCCATCGACTTCTTCAGCCTTTACCGCGGTCACATCGCCATAAGCTTTAAAGGCGCTGTCGGGGGTAATACCGCGAATATGCTCAAGCCAAATACGGGCGCCATACTTTGCGGTGTTATAGGTTTCTACAATATCGGTGATCCACTGACGCTCAACGACTCGGCCGTCGGTCGTATGTCCTTCAGTAAATACACGGAAAAATTTCGATTTCTTAGCCATTTTGTCGCCCTTTGGGGTTGAATTAGGTCTGTTAACTGCTGCCTGTATGGTCAAGAGCAAGGCGATGATGGGCAAGGGCTTCGGGCGGTATAAGGAAACCGATACCGCTTAAACAGCAGGGTTTTCGGTATTGGGCTATTTACACTGGCGCCATGAAACTGAATCCCCAAATCTCTACAGATAAGAATCAACGCCAATCTGCCAAAAACCTTTTTTGGCAAGGTTGGGCTGTCCGCGAGATTAGCCAGCATTTACAACTGCCTGAAAGTACCGTGTCGAGTTGGAAAAAACGCGATGCCTGGGAAGATGCCAAACCCATTGACAGAGTGGACTCTGCGCTTGAAATGCGCATGCTGCAGCTCATCAACAAAGAGGATAAAGACGGTAAGGATTTTAAGGAGATAGACCTACTCGGTCGGCAGCTGGAGCGTATTGCCCGCATCACTCGCTATCACAATGGCGGCAATGAGGCAGACCTCAATCCAAACGTACAAAACCGCAATGCTGGACCTAAAAAGCCGCCGGTGAAGAACCATGTGAGCGAAGAGGATTTGGAAAAGCTGATTGAAGCGTTCCAAGGCTCGATGTTTGCCTATCAAAAGGAATGGTACACAGCAGGACTCACCCAGCGTATACGCAACATCTTAAAGTCTCGCCAAATTGGTGCGACGTACTTTTTTGCCCATGAAGCCATTATTGATGCCTTAGTAACGGGCCGTAACCAAATCTTTTTATCGGCCAGTAAAGCGCAAGCCCATGTGTTTAAGCAGTACATCATTCAGTTCGTGAAGGATGTCACCGGCATTGAACTTAAGGGCGACCCGATTGTGCTGCACAATGGCGCCATTCTGTACTTTTTGGGCACCAATGCCAGAACAGCCCAGTCTTACCACGGCAATCTCTATCTTGATGAGTACTTCTGGATCCACAAGTTCCAAGAGTTCCGCAAGGTCGCTTCAGGTATGGCTATCCATGCCAAATGGCGCCAAACCTACATTTCTACCCCGTCATCGATTACCCACGACGCCTACCCGTTTTGGACTGGCACATTGTTCAACCGTGGCCGCCCTAAAGCCGATCGCATTGAGATTGATGTTAGCCATAGTGCCCTAGCAAATGGCCGTAGGTGTGAGGATGGCCAATGGCGGCAAGTGGTAACGGTCGATGATGCTATCCGCAAAGGTTGCAACTTATTCGACCCCGATACGCTGCACTTAGAGTACAGCCCTGACGAATATTCAAACCTGCTGATGTGCGAATTCATCGACGACACTATGTCGGTGTTCCCTATGGTGATGATGCAGCGCTGCATGGTTGACTCGTGGGAAGTGTGGACAGACTACAAGCCCTTTGCACCAAGACCGCTGGCGCACCGTGAAGTGTGGATTGGTTACGACCCGAACAAAGGCGGCAAAGGTGATAGCGCAGGTTGCATTGTGATCTGCCCACCTGCTGTGCCAGGCGGTAAGTTCCGTGTGATAGAAAAACACCGTTGGAACGGGATGGACTTTGAGGCACAGGCCAAAGCAATTCAGGATATCTGCAATAAATACAATGTGACTTTTATCGGTATCGATACCACTGGCCTTGGTGAGGCAGTGTATCAACTGGTGAAGAAGTTTTTCCCGCAGGTCACGCCATTCCTCTACAACCCTGTGCTGAAAAGTCAGATGGTGATCAAGGCCTATGACGTGATCAGCAAAGGCCGCTTGGAATATGACGCAGGTTGGACCGACCTCGCCCAAGCATTTATGAGCATTCGTAAAACCCTGACAGCCAACGGCAAACAAGTTACCTATGAATCCGCTCGCAGCGAAGAAATTAGCCACGCCGATATCGCGTGGGCGGCAATGCATGCACTTTACAATGAGCCACTGGATACCAGCGGCACCAGTACATCGACGTTGGAGATTTACGACTAATGGCAAAATATAGAAAGGCTCGAACCATAGCAGCCAAACCGCAAGAGCAGCAAGGGCCGCAAGAGCAACGAATTGAGACCTTTACCTTTGGCGACCCTATGCCAGTGCTGAGCCAGCGGGAGATTTTCGACTATCTTGAGGCCATGTCTAACGGCAAGTACTATGAGCCGCCGCTGTCCTTGACGGGCCTAAGTCGCATTTATCGGGCGTCGGTGCATCATGCCAGCGCGATTCAGGTAAAGCGCAACATTCTAAAAAGTTGTTTTATCCCGCATCCTAAGCTCAGCCTGTATGACTTTTCCGCCATTGTGCTCGACTATTTGGTTTTTGATAATGCCTATGTGCAAGTCATTAAAAATCGCCTTGGCGGTGCATTGAAGTATCAAGCCTCGCCGGCTAAATATACTCGAGTAGGCATTAAACCTAATCAGTATTGGTGGGTACCTAATTTTCACGAGGAAATGGAGTTTCCCGAAGCATCAATCTTTCATGTAAAAGATCCAGACCTAAACCAAGAGGTTTATGGTATCCCCGACTATGTGGCCAGTATGAACTCATCGCTGTTAAATGAAAGTGCGACCCTGTTTAGGCGTCGATACTATGAGAACGGTAGTCACGCTGGTTTTATCATGTACCTTACCGACTCAACCGTGAACGAGAAAGATGTCGCCAAGCTGCGTGAATCCCTAAGAAACAGCAAAGGCCCTGGCAACTTCCGCAACTTGTTTTTGCATGCACCAGGTGGCAATAAGGACGGGATCAAATTAATCCCTGTGGCAGAGGTCGCCGCTAATGACGAGTTCCTGAGTATTAAGAACGTCAGCCGTGACGACCAACTGGCATCCCACCGCGTACCGCCTCAACTCATGGGGATTGTGCCCAACAATACCGGCGGCTTTGGTGATGCCGGCAAGGCAGCACAGGTATTTGATGCTAACGAGCTGGATTGCATTCGCCAATCACTACTGGCCATCAACGACTGGGCCGGCGAAGAGATAGTCCGCTTCAAGCCTTACCAACTGGCGGTCGCAACCGAAGCCAAGTAACTATCGGAACACCATTACCATCAACCGCCCTCGGGCGGTTTTTTGTTGCCTGCGATTTACCCCCACTTCTAACCCAGCGCGCGCCGTCAGACCCACGCCACGCCTGCGCGCTTTGTCGGGTGAAAAAAACGCAGTAACGCAATCAATGAAAACCGCGCCAGCGCTTGCTGCTTTCACTGGTAAAGTCCCGCTACAAAAAACGCAAAAAAACGCGATTGCGATCATTTAGCGATCCACGCGATCCACGCGATCCATTTAAAATCATGGTCAGTTTGCGCTCAATTTTCACCTATTGCCACCTATACCTAAATTGATATAACGCTCTATTGGATTCGAGCTGCGTAATATCTAATCCGCTAAAAATCGCATCAAAAACGAAACAAACAATAAACTTTTTTGGTTACGAATCACTATCAAAAATTTTTAAGCTTGTTCCCAAGCGGTTCGTGCTTTCTCAAATTTCATAAGCTTTTCATGCTCCTTTTTTTCTTGAATACATTTCGATCTCTCATCAATTATTTTTTGCATATTTTTAAGCTTAGATATGCAAACATCAGGCATTTTCATAAATTCTATGACATCTTGATGATTGAGCTTAGGGTTGTCGTCTCTCAACCATCGATTATATTTATCATCTACGAGAACTTGCTGGGTAATGTTCTTTATAAACAAGTCCACATAAGACTTTAACTCTATAGGATATTTTTTCTCGATAATATCATGTGTAGTATAAGTAATAGGTAGTGAGTGAAGTGAGTGAAGTGATGTTAAAAAAACATAGCTATGTTTTTCTCTAAATTCATTTACGGAATATTTTAAATTTTTAATTTCACCCTCCACTTTACAACGCAAACTTTTTTTAAAAATAGAAAGATCACCGCCACTAGAAGTGATTAAATAAATGGTTGTTGGAAAGTATTTTACAAATTCAGAAACTATCTTATCAGGCACTTTATCCCAAAATGAATACAACTCTTCGAAAAACTCATCCAGTGTTTTATTGTATGACTCTTGAAGAACATTACTGGTTTCCATTTTAAACCTCATTAAAGCTTAACAGATGATTGGACTCCATCCAGATGGTTAAACTTGACATTGGCTAGCACCTATCATTTGGAGTCATATAGTTATGAGCAATGCTACGACAATTTATGTCACTTTGGCAAAAGATGTCTTGATGCCAGTCAGCTTAAGCAATACCTCAAACTGTTCTGCACTTTCACAACCTTGAATCAGTGTTTTCATGCTGAATACTCCATAGTATTTCCCCACGACTGCATTTCTGAGACGAGTTCATCTAGAGGAAGATCCCTAATTTCGCGATATCGATACGGTTCGTTGCGCAGTTGGCCATCATCAACCCACCATTCCCCGCCATCGGCATCCATCACCCGACAACCATCGAACAGTAAACGCTCAATGTTGGCAGGGTCAGTAATACCGACCTGCGCAAGGTGCCTGATAATTCGGCTATCAACCTCCTCCAAAACAGGGTCTGTACAGTTATTCCTACAAGTCCAAGGAGAGCCAAAAGGCAACGGCAACAGCGCCATGCTCCACTTCGGCATGGCGTCTTTGAGTTCTTTTCTTGAAAGCCGGCTTTCAGTATTCATGGCGCGATTAACGGTAAATAAATCTTTGCGGCGTTGCTTAAGTGCTTTGTATGCGTCTTGCTCTTCGTCAGTTGCTTTGCGCAATTTCCAGCGCTCGCCACGGGTGATGATTAAGCGCTTTTTACCAAAAGCGATGCCGTTAATGCCCTGCACGCGCTTTGTTACTTCGCCGTATTGGTTGCCCTCAGGGGTGAGTTCATAATTGAGTGACAGTTGTGCATGCTTCATCGCTTCTTCATAACCTTTCCAATCCGAGCTACAAGCTGCAGCCCTTACCGCTTCAATCTCAGGCGATTGCGGGCCTACTTTCAGCCGGCGCAATTCGCGCCATATCTGTACCGACTCAGCACCATAAAACTGGTACTGCCGAATGCCGTATCGACTGGCCCACGCCGCGATACGGGCAGAAGCCGCCTCAATAGTTTGGCCGGACTCCAGTTCAAGCTCTTGCTGGCCATGCATGTGATCACCTGGAATACCTTTAAGCAGGTACTTGATAAAGTAACCTGCAATGCCGCTTTTGCCGTTAGCATCTTTTCTGATTGGCTCTATCTTTAACCTGTGCTCTGCCGCACCTGGTTCATCGCCATCAACCTGATAGGCGTACTTGGTAATAATGTCCTTCACTGCCGCTTCATGCTCAGGCTTAATCACCCACGCCATATGCCAATGTGGCGTCGAGTCTTTGTGCGGTTCTGCGACACGAAACCCTAAAAATGGAATGTTGCGATAACCCAATGCTGAACGCATTTTGGCAAAGGTATTAACGAGGTATTTCTGTGCTCGCTTGGCGTTGCCAAGATCCCACTTATGTGAATTTGAATGGTATTTACTCGGGCAAGTAAGCGTTACCGCCAGCGCAATCATGCCTGCAGCCTCGGCGATTTCTTCTAAGCCGCGATTACGCACAATCAGCTCTGTGACACGGTTTGTCGGGTTGGCGTTGCCCGCCATCGCCGCTTCAATCAGCGGTAAGATTATCCCGTCATCATTTTCAATCATGGTGCTTTCAAGCCACTGCATGGCCGTCTTTTGCTGTGACTGCCACTCACTAAAGCATTCATCGCTGATAAAGGGGGTTTTCTGGGTGATGAGGCCAACTGCTAGGCAAAGGTGTTCGCAACACTGATCCCGCAATTTTAATAGCTTCTTGCCCCACCATTTTGGGCAGGTCATCCGTAATATTGCGCACTCAGCCGCTTCATTAATGTGGTCAACGTGTGCCGCTTGCCAGTATGGCGGCTCGATGCTCCATGTTTTGCAGAGTTCGGCGGCAGCGTCATAGGCGTAAAAATAAGCCATATCACTGTGGTCAGCTGCGGCAATCGCTTTAACCTGCACCATGCAAGCGTCGGCCATTTGTGATGCTACCTGCTTAAGCTCAGTCGATTTGCGATGGCGTAACAATCTAAATGCACTAAATGGCGAGGCCGCAACTAATGCGCGGCTTTCAGGGGGCAAATCCTCATTATCATCAAGCTCCTGCGCTGAGTGCTTTACAAACTTCATACCCGATATTTTATGAAATGGGTACTTATGCCAAACCACTGTTAACTTTTTAATGGTTTCGCGTAAATACGCCGAGCCAGCAGCAATGCCACCACTATTAACACGTTGCTGATAGGTATTTTGTACTTTATTGCGCACATGGAATGACAGCGGCGCAAGCATTTCAAACCCTTTTGCCGCGGTAAAACGCTCTGCTGGCTTATCGAAAATAGCCTGATACAAGCGAGTGGTATCAACCTTTTCCCGCACGCCAACAACCTCATCCTGCCACAAGTCCACCGGTACGGCAGGCATACGCTCAGCCGCAACAGCAAATGCTGCCAGTACGTCATCAGCAAGCGGCGTTGGCAAATGCTGCAAACGCCGCTTAAAAGGAAGTTGATGAGAAGTGGTGCGCGCGCTCATTGAGGGTTACAGCTCTCACTCGTTGTCTTACTGAAGTTGCTATGTGAAGTAACGGTTGAAACGTGACACGCTGCACCTAAAGTGCACTCGAACGGCTCCTTAATCGTTCTAGCGATTTTTTTAGCCAGCAACACTTCACCACAGCCAAGCGACTGCCAGTAAAGGCAATCAAGCGCGCCAAATACCTCTGCCAGTTTGATTAAACTCAGCTCAGTTGGGTCCTCGTGATGCTGCCTAAACAGAGTCAGCAGGTCTTCCCGACGGGAACGAAAGTGCCTGAGTAAATGCGCGAAACGGTGCGACTTTTTAGCCATGACTCAGCCACCATTTTTAGAGTGAGTGGGACGACTAAATTCAGTGACGGATTGATGATCATTCATAGCTCACCGTCCTGTAATTCACTTAGGCTAATGCCCAGTTCTTTGGCTAACGCCATATCTTCAATACGGCGAGTCCGTGCGCGTTCTGCACGTTTTGCATCGCTCACCTTGCAGCGGCTGGCATAAGGCAAACCGTCACTGCGCAAACCCGCAGGGTGACGACCATTAAAAATAGCGCGTGGTGCAGAGCCCAGTTCGGCGAGTATTTGGCGCTGATTTGAATGCGACGGGCTCATGCGTGCACTCCCTGCGGCAATGGCCGTTTGAACAGCACCAAATCCCACATCGATTGTTTAGAAACAGACTTACCGTTAATGGCTACGACCTTGACCTTGCGATTGGGTAAAGGCGTCACCACGCACTGATATTTTTTTGAAGAACGAATGTTCGATAACTTGCCCGACGCACTCGCGGCCGAAATACCTAACTCGGCGGCTAACGTGCCGGCGCTGTAAAACTTGCCAGTGGCTAACATTCGTTCTGCTGCGGCTAACGTACACATGTCTAATCCTCCCCTTCGTTTTCCTGCGCTTCTTTAATGCAGCTTGGGCAGGCAACAGAACAGCTTTCATCGCTGGTTTCGTAGCTATGCCAACCCTGAGATGCTGCCATTGCTGCTGCATCCCCAACGCTGGCATCAATTTCACTGGCGGCTAGATGGAGTTGTTTTTCACACATGAAACAGGTGATCACATAAAGCGAGACAACTCTGATTTCAGATAACTCGACATTGGCTAATTTCATACTACCCCCTGCTTTTAGTGTTCAGACTCGGCCATCATTTCTTCATGTAGCCGCTCAAGCTCATCGCCCAGCTCGCTACACGCGTGGTATAGAAAGGAATCGCCCAGCACCAATAACGCAACGCGCTCAAGCCCTGCCGCCATACCGCGATAACGTGCAGCACTGATAGGGTTTGCATCCGCGAGCGCATCACCATGGCGGGTATGCACATCCACCATTAGCCGACGCATGCTGCTGTGATAATGATTGTTAAGGTCAAAATTAAATTGGTTCATAAAGGCATTAGCCTCCTGCGCTGTGGTCAGCGCCGACAAAATTAGGGCGGGTGCTTGAATTAAAGGGGAAGTTACTGTTATGCTTTGTTTCATCATTTGATGTGCCTCATTAAGTGATATAGGCCATAACTGTTAGCGCAGTTGTGGCTTTGTTTTTTCTGCTACTCTGGTTTTTCGTTTACCAACCTCATTCCCAAAATACTTACTGCGTAGATACGCAATCGCGCGGCGGCTCTTCTCCAACTTTGCTTCACTAAACTCTGCAAAAGCCGGTACTTGTACCCAATCAGGTACTTCAATCGTGGTGCCTTTTATTTGCCGATAACTCATAAATCCTCCTGCGTTGCCGTGCCTATAAGCTGTTGTATTAGCGCTTGGCTTGCTGAATCGTGTCCCAGTCTTTACGCGATAACGCATACTGGCTGTCCATGTACGCCGCCAAATCCTGCACATTCACCAGCGAGGGTGAGCGCTCCGAGTCGCGCAACTTAAAGGTCGGGAACGGCAAATCTTGCGCCTTGGCCTTTTGCTCTGCGGTTTTAGGGGTTAAGCCTAAAAACTCGTCACTAATATCCTTAAGTGCCACCACTGGTGACTCAAAACGCGCCAGTAATGCAAAGGCCATATTCATTGCTGCATTCCTTCCTTGCTGCCCTTGACTAGGTTTTTCTCATGGTCGGCTAATAACTGATCAACGGTGACTTCGTTATTTGTAAGCGCCGCAATTCTCTGGATGTATTTAGCTGGTGCTTGTCCATGACGATGCACCCAGTTCCAGACAGCGGTTTGATGCGTTTCTAGATGGCGGGCTAATTTCGTTTGCCCGCCAATAATGTTTACTGCTTTTTTAATAGAAGACATACATGCCTCACCAGCCCTGTTAACCACTTTTTTATATATTACGATCGCTTTATTTTGTTGTAAACACTTTTTGTTGTTATTTGGCGCAGCGTTCAACCAATAATATATATTTTTTCTCTTATACACCTCACCGAGCCCAC
>NZ_JAGTUL010000059.1:0-16173 GCF_018224605.1 Shewanella sp. M16
ACGACATACGATATCAGCCTCGGTCTCGTGGGCTAGGAGATGTGAAAAAGAGAAAGAAATATTTTTGTTAAAAAAATTAACTTTGAATATAAATCGTTCTTTTCTCGATGAAGATAGGTCCGGGGGGCACGTCTTCGTGGCCAGCGACCGTGGTGGTTTTGACTTTCTCAATCTGCTGGATAATGTCCATTCCCGCCGTAACCTTACCAAATACCGCGTAGCCCCAACCGTTATTGGTGGTGGCGGTATGGTCTAAAAAGTCATTATTGGCTGTGTTGATGAAGAATTGCGCGGTGGCCGAGTGAGGCGCATCGGTGCGAGCCATAGCGATTGTGCCTATGGTGTTACTTAGGCCTTTGTTGGCTTCGTTAACGATAGGCTCGTGGGTCGGTTTTTCCTTCATTTTTGCGGTAAACCCGCCGCCTTGGATCATAAAGCCTTTGATTACTCGGTGAAAAATAGTGTGTTCAAAGAAGCCTTCTTCACAATAGCGAACAAAGTTTTTTGAACTGACAGGCGCATGTTCAAAATCGAGTTCTATAGTGATGTCGCCTAGATTTGTGCTAAATGTAATCATGCTAATATCTTCTATCTTAATGAGTTTTTATATCTAATAAGTCACGACTTGTACTGAGTCATTACTTAGTTTTAGGGCCGCTATTCCACGGATTAAAGGGCGCGCTGCGACCCGTTGTATCGTTACCATTGTCAGTCTGAATAGATTGCGGCCGTGTTACATTGGCTTTAACCTCTGGCTTTGATTTTGCGCTGCGATGCTTTTTCGCATGGGCGGTTTCAAAGGAGCCTTCCTTCGCGGGGCGCGAGGATCTGGCCTCAGGTGCCCGAGTTTTAAAGGTTTTTGGCGTAGTATTTTTGGGCACAAAATCGAGAATAGACACAGGCACTTCTTTGTTCGGCACAAAGCCTTCAATTTCTTTACGCACTATGAGGTGACCTAGACGGCGCTCGATAGCACATAGATTCCTAAAATCATCTTTAGAAACAAAGGAGATGGCTTCGCCGCAGGCGCCAGCACGACCGGTTCGGCCAATACGGTGAATATAATCATCGGCTTCATCGGGCAAATCATAATTGACCACACGGGTGAGGGCGTCGATATCGATACCGCGGGAAGCAACGCCAGTCGCGACTAAAAAGCGTAGTTTGCCAGATTTGAAATCCACTAATAATTGCTCGCGTACCGCTTGGCTGCGACCGCTGTGAATGGCTTCGGCGGCAATGCCACGTTTTTCGAGTTGGCTAACCAGTTTGGCGGCGCCTTGTTTCGTCTGGATAAAGATCAGTGCCTGTTCCCACGCTTGCTCAGTGATGAGTTTGCTTAACAGGGCCGACTTTTTATCTTTATCGACAGTGATCAACCATTGGTCGATTTGTGGTGCGTTTGCGCTGTCGCGGGCAATTTCAATTTCGACAGGGTTTTCAACCGCTGTTTTCGCTAAAAAGCGCACTTGCTTAGATAAGGTTGCCGAAAACAACAGATTTTGGCGTTCTGTTGGCAGACGTTCGATAATCTTATTGATGTCTTCGATAAATCCCATATCGAGCATTCTATCGGCTTCATCTAGGACTAATATCGAGATTTCATCGAAATGAATCGCTCTTTGGGTGTACATATCGAGCAATCTACCGGGTGTTGCCACCAGAATATCGACGCCTTCAATAAGACGTTGTTTCTGCGGTGCGGCATCCATGCCACCATACATGGCCATAGACGTCAGCGGCAGGTATTTTGCGTACTTGGCAATATTATCTTCTACCTGAACGGCCAATTCACGGGTTGGCGTTAAGATTAATGCACGAACGCGTTTAGCACGGATTTTCGGCATGTCGGCGAACATTTGCAGTATTGGCAACACAAAACTGGCGGTTTTACCTGTACCTGTTTGCGCGCCAGCAAGCAGGTTTTTGCCTTTCAAGATCACCGGAATGGCTTTTTCTTGGATCGGAGTAGGTTGTGAATAGCCGAGCTCAGTGATGGCTCTTAAAATCGGATCGCTTAATCCAAGTTTGGAAAATGGCATTGAATGTCTCAGGTAAAGGGTCAGGTCAATAATGTATAAGCAAACTGTTACGCTAAAGCATGAACAGTGGAGCAGGGCGATATTATAGCAGGAGGTGAAACAGAATAGGCGATTATCATTATTTGTGTGTGTGTTTGGTAAAGAGGGGCTTATACGTCGAATAGGCGAATGATAGGCGGTAAAATATTGAGAACTTACAATTTTGTAACCGCGCATGTATTCATGGCTAACATAGCTGCAATTATTGGGGCAATATGATTAACTGAGGTAATTTTTATATGCCTGATAAATCTTAACAAAGGACCCATAATAATGAAAAAAAACGCTATTTCCCTTGCGATAGTGCTATCGCTGGCCAGCCTTGCTGGCTGTCAATCCCATACGAGTCAAACCGCGCCCGTGGTCGCACCTGAAGTTAAAGCCCACTCATTTGAGCAATTTTCAGCATCCTTTATTGATTCATTGTGGGAATTGTCACCGACTTGGGCCTTATACAGTGGCAAGCATGTTAACGATGGTTACCTTGAAATCCCCGATGCAGCAGGTCGAGCAAAGACCTTAGCGTTTGTGAAAGTTCAGCAAGCGCAGTTGACTCAGTTCGAGCAAAAGTCGCTAACGCCGAATGAACTGATTGATTACCATCTGATCGACAATTTACTCGGTAGCATGGCATGGGAAATTGACAGTTTTAAATCTTGGCAGTGGGATCCTTCAAGTTACAACGTATCGGGTGGTTTTGCCCAAATCATCAATGAAAAATTCGCTCCATTAGATGACAGATTACGTTCGGTATTAGCGCGTTTAGAAAATGTGCCAGCTTATTATGCTGCTGCGCAGGCGAACATTAGCAAACCAACATTGGAGCACACTGAGTTAGCAGTGCTGCAGAATCAAGGTGCATTTTCGGTTTTTTCCGATGACTTATTAAAACAGGTCGCCGACTCTGGTTTGACTGATGTGGAAAAAGCGTTATTTAAAACGCGTTTCGATGCGGCCACTGCGGCGATTAACGGCCATATCGCTTGGTTAGACAAATTAGTGGTTCAACTTAAAAAAGATGGAGCACGTAGTTTTAGAATTGGCGAGGCGTTATATGAGCAAAAATTTGCCTTTGATATCCAAGCGGGGATGACGGCGAAACAGCTATATCAAAAAGCCGTAGCCGATAAAGAGCGTGTTCAAGGAGAAATGGCTAAAATTACCGATAAGTTATGGCCTAAATATTTTACTACGCCAAAGCCTGCTGACAGTAAGCTCGCCATTCGCCAATTAATCGATAAATTATCGACTCAGCATGTTCAGCGCGATGAATTCGTGAATGAAGTGCGTAAGCAAATTCCAGAGCTGATTGAATTTGTAAATAAGAAAAAACTAGTCACATTAGATCCTAAAAAACCACTCGTTGTCCGTGAAACGCCCGAATATATGCGTGGTTATGCCGGTGCATCAATTAGTGCACCTGGACCCTATGAGAAGTCAGGCAATACTTATTATAACGTGACGCCGCTCGATGGCATGAGTGATGAGTCCG
This sequence comes from Shewanella sp. M16, assembly GCF_018224605.1. NCBI lineage: Bacteria > Pseudomonadati > Pseudomonadota > Gammaproteobacteria > Alteromonadales > Shewanellaceae > Shewanella > Shewanella sp. M16. The sequence continues at coordinate 3,574 of NZ_JAGTUL010000059.1, forward strand.
CCGAGAGTTACTTGCGTGAATATAATCACTGGATCCTGCAAATCCTCAATATTCATGAAGCCATCCCAGGGCACTACACTCAACTCGTTTACTCTAATCAATCTCCGAGTTTAGTGAAAAGTTTATTTGGTAATGGTGCTATGGTCGAAGGTTGGGCGGTTTATGCAGAGCGTATGATGTTAGAAGAAGGCTATGGCAATTTTGAGCCTGAAATGTGGTTGATGTACTACAAGTGGAATTTACGTGTTATCTGTAACACGATTTTGGATTATAGCATTCATGTGAAAGGCATGACCGAAGATCAAGCTATTGCCCTGATGATGAATGAAGCCTTCCAACAGCAAGCTGAAGCCGAAGGCAAGTGGCGCCGTGCGACACTTAGTCAAGTGCAACTGACGAGTTACTATTCAGGTTATCGAGAAATCTATGATTTCCGTGAAGAATACAAAAAATCGCAAGGTAAAGATTTTGACCTTAAAACTTTCCACGAAACATTCTTGAGTTATGGTAGTGCACCAGTGAAATATATTCGCCAATTAATGCAGAGCAAATAAGTTCGTATATTGATATAAATCAGCAGAGCTTAGGCTCTGCTTTTTTATGCCAAATAGCTAGACAGGTATAGTGTGAGCTTAACATAAGTTGGCATTGTTACTTATGAAATGAAATCGTTAACACTGTGCGAATAATGAAAAGCCGAAAATTCTGCCATATAACCGAAAAAGTATATATTTCGTTATATGGCATATGCAGATGTTAATCAAACAATTTAACTGCGTGGTGATAGAGCACAATGGCGATAAACTTACTTCTTAGATTTAGATGATGCCATCAGCGCTAAGACTTCATCGTAAGAAATGTTAAATTCTCTCGACAAGTTAATGATTTTTGTTTTGTAGGTTTGAATATTCTCTTGCTGAGCTAATTGATGTTTCTTTTCTTCAACTAACTCATTAACGGTTTCTTGTAATATCAATAATCGACGTAAACTATAGTCGAGAGATTTAATATATTTACCCATTTGTTGCTTGTTACGTGCTTGCTCAAGATCCGTTGAGACTTTCTTATCATATCCATACTCATCAAGAGCTGCGATTGCGCTCTGTAAATCAAGATCAGTTGTCATTTGGTTTTCGCTTTATAACAAAGAGGTGTGGGAACAAATTTATGAAACTTTAAAGAGTGTCATAGGACGTTAACTATCGCAGATTATAATGCTTATGCCAATATACACCAAGCCTTTGCACGTTAAAATGAAATAAAAAATTCCGCTGATTTTTGCTTTGACCTTGTCGGGGTCTACAATTATGAGTAGTCTAAAGTTATAGACTATCATGGAGATTCAAATGCTTGATCTACTACCAGATTTATTCGACCACTATCCGTCTAAATTACAGTTACTTCCCCTTGCATTTAAACCCTTTGGTGGTAAACGGCTCTTCTGGGGCGAGATAGTCACAGTAAAGTGCTTTGAGGATAATTCAAAGGTAAAAGAGATACTTGCACAGGATGGGCATGGAAAAGTGCTCGTTGTCGATGGGGGCGGTTCTCTGCGCCGCGCATTGTTAGGTGACCTCATAGCGCAGAGCGCCTTAGATAATGGTTGGCAAGGGATAGTGATTAATGGTTGTGTTCGCGATGTGGCGAGATTAAATACTTTCAGCTTAGGTGTCTTTGCCTTAGGGGCTATGCCGATAAAAACCGAAAAGTTAGGTCAAGGCCAAATTAATGTGGCTGTCGATATGGGGGGCGTGACGGTTAAGCCCGGTATGATGCTCTATGCCGATGAAAATGGTATTGCAGTAAGTGATGAAATGTTGAACTTTGCATTTTTAAATTAACATTTCTAAATGCATTAGTTGCTATAAATTCAAGTTGTTTTTGATAAGGATATTTATATGAAATTCATTAAGTGGCTCTTAGCCTTAATGGTGACGCTCATTCTTTTAGTCACCGTTTATCTCACTGTCTTTTTCGACCCTAATGATTTTAAACCTGAAATAGTCGATGCCGTAAAAAAACAAACGGGTCGTGAATTAGTCATTACTGACGATTTATCTTGGACATTTTTCCCTATTATAGGTATTAATTTAGGAGGGGTGTCTTTATCTAACCCTGAAGGCTTTACGCCTAAGGTTATGTTAGAAGTCAAAAAAGCCGTTGCTGAAGTGGCGCTAATGCCGTTGTTTAGTCAGAAAATTGAAATTGCAGAATTGAGTCTCGATGGCGCAACGATCAATTTAGTCACCCGTAAAAATGGCACTAACAGTTTCGATGGGTTGAGCGGCGATAATAGCCCAAAAACAGCGTCTCCAGCTGCCGCCGAATCTTCATCGAATGCCAAACTTAACGACATTAATATTGGTGGCATTTCTATCACCAATACCCAAATTAATATGATTGACGAAGCTAATAAGCAGACTCAAGTCTTTACCTTAAATAGCTTCACCTTAGGTGAGTTCTCCTTAGATAAATTTGCGCCTATCGCCTTTGAATTCAGTGCAACTATGCCGGATATGACGGTAAGTAGCGAAGCTAAAGGTGAACTAAAACTCAGTCGAGACTTTAAACAACTCGTTATCAATGGGCTGAAAATTGACACTGTGGTTGAAGGTGAGAGTATTCCGAACAAGAAACTCGAAACATCTGTCAGCTTAGCAACTCAAATCGCCCTTGATAAACAGCAATTGTCCGTCGATATTGCGCAGCTTACCGCGGCGAGCATTACCGCTGCGGGTAAAGTGGGTGTGAATTATGGTACGAAAATTCCACAAATTAATGCTGATTTTCAAGTTGGCGATATTGATTTAGATACACTGTTACCTAAAACAGAGGCCACCGCCACCGCTGAACAAGCGCCAGCAGCAAACTCTCAGACAGTTGAGCCTGATCTCTCAGCCCTTAAGCAGCTTGATGTAAAACTCAAGTTGACTGTTAAGTCTATTAAGGTCGCGAATCTGTCGACTCAAAATTGGTTAATGGATGTGGGCATTAAAAATGGCGTGTTAGATCTGACGAAACTGAATGCGGATTTATATCAAGGTCAGTTGCTGGTGAGCGCTCAGGTTGATGCTCGTCAAGCAGTGGCGAGTTATCAATTTGATAAAAAAGTGACGGGCGTACAAATTCGTCCTTTGCTGAAAGATGCGGCGGATGTGGATTTATTGGCCGGTACAGCCAACTTTGATGTGAAGGGGAAAGGTAAGAGTTTGATCCCTGAGCAGTTAAAGAAAAACCTGTTAGCGAATGGTCATTTTGATATTAATGACGGTGCTCTGTACGGGGTAAATATTCCACAGATGATCCGCAGCGCCCAAGCTAAGTTAAAGGGCGACTTATCGCCAGAAACGAAGGCGGAGCGCAAAACTGACTTCTCGAGTCTGACGGGCAGTTTCTCGTTGGATAATGGCGTTGCCACGAATCCAGATCTTGCCTTGTCTTCGCCTTTACTGCGTTTGGATGGTAAAGGCACTGCGAATTTATTGACTGAAGCCTTGGACTACAGACTAACCGCTAGCCTAGTGAATTCATTGAAGGGGCAGGGTGGTAGCGACAAAGATGCGCTGGCTGGAGTTGACATTCCGTTGGCCATTACAGGCACTTTCCAAAAACCTGAATATGCTTTGGATACTAAAGCCTTACTGAATAACCAGCTTAAGGAAGAAACCGACAAAGCTAAGGAAAAATTAAAAGACTCATTATTGAAAAAACTAGGCGGTTTCTAATGGTTGTTTCTACGCGTTACGCATTACTTGTTTGCGCGAGTGCTTTTGTCGGCGGGCAACTTGTTGGGTGCTCGGCGCCCGAAGCCGCTGACACGAGTCAGTCAACCAAGGGTGAGACTACAACAGCCGCGGCCGTTCAGCCTGAGATTATTCGCGCTGCCGATCTGGCGCTCGATGTTTCTGGGCTTAAAAGCACTCCGACATTAAAGGCTGAACCTGTGATGGCAGAAAAGACACAAGGCCTGCTTCGCGGCGAATTAACTCTAGAACCTTTTATCGATTTTAAGCAGTCGGTTAAGGCGACATTGACTGTGACAAATCCACAAACCTATGCTGTCGGCCTACGTTATAACTCTGGGATGACGGCGGATTTGTGGTTGGTAACGCAAGAGGGCAAACGTCTGTGGGCTTGGTCGGATGATATGATGTTTACCCAAGCATTACGTGATAGCCAATTGGCGGCAGGGAAAGTGATCACGACTTCATTTAGTATTCCGCCCAAAGCATTTGCAGGAATACCTGCAGATGGTGCTCGCTTAGAAGCGCATTTTGCCGCTAAAGCATTAGAGTCTGATGCCGTTGTTATGGCGCCCGTTGTCTTATTACTGACGATGGAATAACGCCGCCTCTCATAATAGAAAAGCCCGTAATAGAAAAAGGCAGCAATCCGATAGGGTTGCTGCCTTTTTGTTATCTATGGCTCAGATTTATAGCACTAATCCGTTCGAACTATGTGCCAGTTTAGTCCTTACGCACTCAACTTAGTTTCATCAACCACTAATTTGATCACTTGGCCTGGTTGTAAATACTGTGATTGCGCTAGGCTATTCCACTCGAGTAGCTCGGCAACAGTTACGTTAAATTTATTGGCGATACGGGCAAGTGAATCACCGGATTTTACCTTGTAACTGACAGTACGAATTTGTGCGGTTTGCTCAAGCTCCTTTGGTGCTAAGATCACTAACTTCTGACCGTTTTGTAGCTTGCTATTCTTAGCCAATTTGTTCCAAGTGCTGAGTTGTTTCACCGTCACTTTATGGGCTTGGGCTATTTCTGAGAGTGTGTCTCCTGACTTAACCTGATAAGCAATTTTTGTTGATTCAACTGCAGCATGTGATTTTTTCGGCAATTGCTGCTTAGTTGACAGGGCATAAAGTTGCTTGTCTTGCGCATCGACAGGAATAATCAAATGCTTGCCTGCGACGATCGTGTTGCTTTTCATGCCGTTGGCGGCGCGAATAGCGGCAACGGTCGTATGGTGCTGCGTAGCAATCTTGCCAATGCTATCGCCAGATTTGATCGTGTATCGTAACCAGCTGATCCTATCTTCGGTTTCTGTTTCAGCGAGCGCTTTTTTAAATTCTTCCGATTTATCAATTGGTAGCACTAAGGTGTGCGGACCAAGTGGCGATGTAGCCCAGCGGTTATAACCTGGGTTGAGTTTTTGTAACTCAAGCGTGGTCATATTGGCAAAACCTGCCGCCATGGCTAAATCAATTTGGCTATCAATATCAACCACTTCAATAGTCGGATTGTTGTCAATTGGCGCTAAAGAAATACCATATTCATCAGCGTGTTTAATGACTTCTGCCAGTGCGAGCAGTTGCGGCACATAGCGCTCCGTCTCTCTGGGCAAATCCAATGACCAAAAATCCGTTTTTAAGCCTTTTTTCTCGTTACGTTTGATTGCATTGAGCACCCGTGATTCACCCGAGTTATAGGCAGCAATAGCATAAAGCCAATTGTTATTGGTTTTATCGTAGAGGTATTCCAGCATATCGAGCGCCGCAGTCGTTGATGCGGGGACATCACGACGACCGTCATACCACCAGTTCATTTCTAAACCGAAATGACTGGCCATAGGTGTGGTAAATTGCCACAGACCCGATGCCGCGCCAGTCGATGATGCGGAAGGATCAAAGGCGCTTTCAATTATGGGTAACAAAGCTATCTCAATAGGAAGATGACGCTTTTCAAGTTCTTCTACAATCATGTACATATAAGGTGCAGCACGTTCCGAGATGATCGCCAGATGCTGTGGATTTTTGATGTACCAATCACGGTATTGATTCACCAATTTTTGATCTGGAACCGGTAACTGCATGCCCTGACGAATTCGCTCCCACACATCGGTAATTTGCGCCGATGGAGCCTCGGTTGCGAGGTAATATTCTGGGACTGTATTTTCGGTTGTGACGGCTTCAACTTCTGTTTGGTTAACGCCATGGTTGTCTAATGTTTGACAGCCTGTGAGTAGGGCAAATCCCCCTACAACAACATAAAGTGATACTCTCATTGAAAACGGTAGTCCTCTGTTAGTGCATCGCTTTTCTTTATAGTAACAGTATGTTTTATATGAAGATAAAGACGACGCAGCGCGCAAAGTTTTCACGCAAAACGAGCCATTCTATGGGATCTTTTCGATCTTGTCCCTTAATTATCGTACATAATGTAAGGCCATTTTTGACTTACATCATCAAAAATGAGAAAAACTGTTTGAATTTCAATCTATAATATTGCTTTTGTGATCAAAAATTATCTTTCCACTGTCTGAGTAAGGTAAAACCGCTGAGTTCGTCTAAATTTGCGTGATTTAGACCGCTAAAATGCTGTTTTATGTTATCGACAATTTCAGTGTCGCTTGGGCGTAAAAAGGGATTGATGGCACGCTCTAAAGCGATGGTGGAGGGAATAGTCGCTTTGTCTTGGCGACGTAATTGCATCGCGCATTCGTTATAGTCTTGGAGCTCGCGATTGTTGGGATTGACCGCGAGGGCAAATTTGAGGTTTGAAAGTGTGTATTCATGGGCACAATAAACCCGAGTGTCGGCGGGAAGCTGGGCAAGTTGCTGTAGTGAGTTGAGCATTTGCGCTGGCGTGCCTTCAAATAAGCGTCCGCAGCCGCCGCTAAACAGGGTGTCACCGCAAAATAAGGCATCTTCAACAACGTAGGCTATATGTCCTGCTGTGTGGCCTGGTACATCTAAGACTTGCAGCTCAGCGCTGAGATACTCCAGTGTGAATCTGGGCTTGGCTTTTGCGTGCAGTGGATGTGTGATGCCTTCGATCTTCTCATTATCTGGGCCATAAACCCTGAGTCTATTATGACTATAGGCTTGAAGCGCTGCTACGCCACCCGTATGGTCATTGTGGTGGTGGGTCAGTAAAATACCCGCTAGCGTGAGTTGATTGGCTTGCAGATAGTCAATGACCACACTTGCATCGCCGGGATCGACAACATAAACCTGAGTATGGGGCTGTTGTTGTAACACCCAGATATAATTGTCATTAAAGGCTTTGATCGCTGTTATAGTGAGCATAGAACTGCCTATGTCCGTATTTCAATTTGAAGATAAAGGTATTATCCATGAGTGAACGGTCCTTGGCGACCTTTGCCGCTTTTGCCCTGTGGCAGAATGTTGGTCATCTTTGACCCAATTGGATACTTGTCTACCCAGCTAACGGAGGAACTCTGTGTCGCATTTTAGTACTGAGCTCAAGCCCGAACAATGGAGTGACCTACCCAATGGTGAGGCACTACAGCAAGCCGTCGCTAAACAGCTTGAAGATTGGTGGCCAAGAGTCTTTGGTTATCATTTATTAAAGTTAGGGCCTTTGAGTGCCGAATTGTCGAGCATGGCATCGCCAGTCGCCCATCATTTTTCACTCTCGCCATCTAAAGGCACCTCTATTGAAGGTGATTTTTGCCATCTACCCCTGCAGAATGCGGCGATAGATGCGGTGGTGATGAGTTTATTGCTCGAATTTGAACCCGATCCTTACCGTATTCTTCGCGAAACCGATAGGGTACTCATCGCCGGAGGCTATCTTTTTATCGTCGGTTTTAATCCCTTGAGTCCGGTATTTTTGGGTAAGTTATGGCCTAAATATCAGGATTGTCTTCCTTGGAATGGCCGTTTTTTTATGCCTTCGAGGGTGCGAGATTGGTTAGGTTTATTAGGTTATCAAGTGGTGGGGGATGAGCGTTTGGTCTATCACCCATTAATGGGCGAGTTTACCCAAGGCAAATTTTTGCAACAGAGTTTAGCGTCATGGCTTCCTAGCGCGGGCAGTTTGTATTTAATTGTGGCACGTAAACTCGAGTCGCCACTCACACCTATTCGCGATAAACGTAAGGTGCGGCAGACAAATTGGACCACGGCACCGACTGCGGGTCGTTCGGGACATTTATCAGAGCATTCGGAAAACTGATAAGGCATTTCCATTTTAAGTACAGGTTTTTATATGCGGATCACCTTAAGACAACTGGCAGTATTTGAGGCTGTGGCACGTAGCGGCCAAGTCGCAAAGGCGGCTGAACAAGTGAATTTATCACCACCGGCGACATCTATGGCCTTGGCTGAATTAGAAAAGCAGCTAAATGCCCGCCTATTTGAACGTATTGGCAATCGATTACAGCTTAACTCCCAGGGTAATTTATTGTTGCCATTGGCAACGGATCTATTACACCGTGTTGAACAAATTGAGCAGGCATTTACTTATCATGGTGGTGATCTGGTTGGGCGTTTAAGCATCAGTGCCAGTTCGACAATCGGCAATTATCTAATGGCGAAAGCCGCAGTGGCATTTTGTCAGCAACATACTCAAACCCATGTGGATGTGGCGATTACTAATACTCAAGATGTGATCCAAGCGGTTGCTCAGTTCCGCTCTGAAATGGGTTTTATTGAAGGCCATTGCACTGACCATCGTTTGAGTGTTGAGGCATGGCATAAGGATAGACTGCTGGTGTTTTGTCATCCGGCGCATCCTCTGGCGGGGAAAGTGGTTAAACCTGCAGCTGTTAAAGGCCTGTCTTGGGTGCTACGTGAGGAAGGATCGGGCACTCGCGAATATTTTGTAAATGCCGCCAATGAGTTGGATATGCAGCCGGAGGCTAAATTCTGCTTTACTACGCCGGATGCGATTAAATTGGCTGTGAAACAAGGTGCTGGGCTTGGGGTGTTATCTGAGTTGGCGCTTGAGAAAGAAATCAGTCGTAAAGAGTTGGCGTTAGTCACGATTGAGGGACTCGTACTCGAGCGGCAGTTTTATCGCATTACCCATAAGAGCCGTCAGGCGACATCCCTAGGTCAAGCTTTTGTGCTGTTTTGTGAGAATTTTTTCAATATTGCAGGTGTGGAACTAAAATAAGCAGTTTGATAGCAATGGCCCTCGTAAACAGTGAGCTTAAGCGATTTATTTAAAAGGTTAATTTTGACGGTAAGCTTAAACTGTGAGATGAATCGCGAATTAAATCATCACGCCCAAGTGCTTAACTTAGGCGTGATTGCATCGAACTTACTTTTTCGAATTTAGCGAGTTTACACTGAGTAGCACTGGGTTATGGCTGATAACCTAAATCGGGTTGGGTTGGTTTAGATTCTGCCGCGGTGCGAGCTAACACATCGCAACGTTCGTTTTCGGCGTGGCCTGCATGACCTTTAACCCATTGCCAGTCGATAGTGTGCATCTGTGAGGCTTTATCTAATCGTTTCCATAGGTCAACGTTTTTGACTGGGGTACGGTTTGATGTCATCCAACCTTTTTTCTTCCAGCCATGTATCCATGTCATTATGCCTTGGCGCATATATTGGCTATCGCTGGTGAGCACGACTTGGCAAGGCTCTTTCAAGCTTTCTAACGCTATGATTGGGGCTAACAATTCCATGCGATTATTGGTCGTGAGCGCAAAACCGTCGGACATCTCCTTTGTATGGCCTTTATAATTCATTACAATGCCATAGCCGCCAGGACCGGGATTGCCTAAGCAAGAGCCGTCGGTGAAGATGTGGATCAGTTTTAGTTCAGTCATCAAATTGTTACCATAGCCGGGAATTTCGGCCGAGTATAACTAAAAATTGTCATAAGAAGCGCATAAAAACATGAATATTATCTCTAATGCTAGCCGTCAGGTTATTTTAGATACCGAAACCACAGGTATGAACCAGGGCAGCGGCGCCATCTATTTAGGCCATAGGATCATCGAGATTGGTTGTGTGGAAGTGGTAAACCGTCGTTTGACGGGGCGTTATTACCACCAATATATCAATCCTGGTCAAGCAATTGATCTCGAAGCTATCGCTGTTCACGGTATTACCGATGAACGCGTTTCCAAAGAGCCGCGTTTCCATCAAATTGCTCAAGAGTTTATCAACTTTATCGACGGCGCTGAAATCGTCGCACATAACGCGAACTTCGACGTGAACTTCATGGATCATGAGTTTTCACTGCTGCAGCCGCGTGGTCCGAAAACTGCTGATATTTGTCAGATCCTCGATACCTTAGAGATTGCTAAGTTTTTACATCCCGGCCAGAAAAACAATCTCGACGCGCTCTGTAAGCGTTACGGCGTCGATACTTCTCGACGCGAGTACCACGGCGCATTACTCGATGCCGAGATCCTCGCCGATGTTTATCTGATCATGACTGGCGGGCAGACAAAGTTTAATTTGTCTAACGAAGAAGCGGGGCAGGAAGCGGGGGGGATTCAACGTTTTGATCCGCAATCACTTAATCTTAAAGTGATTGGCGCATCGGCCGATGAACTGACAATGCATGAACAACGCCTTGATTTAGTCGCAAAATCAGGTAAATGCCTCTGGAGAGGATAGAAGAATTACTATGCCGATGTCGCGCCATAAACCCATTTTAGCTTTTTGTCTTCTTGCCACTACGCTGTTATTTAGTGTGGCGAGTGTATTGGCCGCTGACCTAGATCCCGCTAAAAAAGTCGTCAAGCCGCCCAAGGCTACGCCGATTGTAGGATTGGAGACGGCTTCCGAGCTTAAAAACCGTTTTCGTATTGATCATATGGTCGATAACATGACCTTATTAGTGGAGCGTGAATATGGCTCTGCGCCTGTGGTCATAGTGTTACCCGATGGCAGTAAATGGTACGCCAATCGTCATCCAGCAACCGTTAAGTGGGTTGATGGTATAACGGGCGATATTATTTACATTGAGTCACCACAGCCCGGACCTTGGCAGTTGGTGGGCAAGGTCGTCTCTGGTTCAACCCTTAAGAAGCTCTCAAAACTCGAAATCGAAGTCCAGCCTTTACCACAGCCAATCTTCCAAGGTGAACAAGTTAAAATTGTCGCGCAGTTAATGGGTGACGAGCAGCGTGTGCGTATGCCTGGGTTGGATTATTTAGTCGAATGGACGGCACATTTTGTCAGTAAACATAAGGCGGGCGATGAAAACTTTGCCGCGGGTGACATTATTGTTGGTTCCTATAAAGACAATGGTGAAGATTACGATGAAAAACCCGACGATGGTGTATTTACTTGCAATATCAATATAAAGCAGCCTTGGGGTGATTATGAGTTTGTCGTGCAGGCACGTAATAATGTGTTTGAACGGCAGGTTTCATTCCCGTTTAAATTGTCACCTCGGCCAATTAATCTAGAAGTTATTACCCCTGACGATCCGCTAACAGGGCAATGGAAAGTCATGTTACACGTGGATAAGACAGTGTTGCAGCTGGCTGAGACGCATTTTTCCTTTGAGTTAGTCGGTCCTGCTGGCTTGCAACTGCCTTTGGTTGTTAATGGTCTCACTGAGCCTGATTCTGAATTAGATTTACCTACAGTGACAGAGTTTGGTAGTTATCGAATAAAAGGTTTTGTGGCGACGACGACTGTCACTGGTCGTGAAATCGTACTGGATTTACCTGAGCTTTTCTTTAACTTAATTCAACCACCAGAACCACCACCGAGCGCCGAAGAGCTGGCTGCTGTTGCTGCACAAAAAGCGGCAGAGGAAGAAGAGCTTGCGAAGAAAGATGCGATGTTCTGGATCATTACAGTCAACGCTATCTTATTAGTCTTAGGCGTGGTGGGATTAATTGTGTGGCGTAAGCGCCAAAGTTTGGCGCAGGCCTTAGCTGCCGCGGAGTTACGTTTATTGAATGAAGCATCTGCAAATCCACCCGCAGCGCCTTCATTAGATGAAATCGATCTCACTATGCCAGATGAGGCAGATAAAGACCGTTAGCCAAGCGTTGCTTAATATGTTTGATTTATGACTTTGAACTGGAACGTTGCAGCGATATTTGGGATATAAATCAAGGTCTGCAATTGATTTGGCTTTTTTTTAATCAAATGATAAATCGAAGTAAAAAAACGGTTGACGCCTGCAGGGCTCAACCGTATTATTCTTCGCATCTTAAGCAGAGCCTTGATAAGTGTGTTGAATTATCGTTCTGTTTTGACATCAGCAGCCTGTCACGCTGGGGTTAGCGGGTTAGATACCTGTAAAATACTTGGATATGGAAGAATTTGGAGCGGTAGTTCAGTTGGTTAGACTATCGTTTTGACATCAGCGGCCTGTCACGCTGGGGTTAGTGGGTTAGATACCCGTCAAATATTTAGATATGGAAGAATTTGGAGCGGTAGTTCAGTTGGTTAGAATACCGGCCTGTCACGCCGGGGGTCGCGGGTTCGAGTCCCGTCCGCTCCGCCAACATTCTTGAAGCCCATGCTATTAAATAGCATGGGCTTTTTGATTTTCATCCATCCAATATCCCTATTTCTCTCTTTGTGACCGTGACCAAAACGTGACCATTTCGTGACCCAAACTATCTTTTGACCGGAGGTCATTGCCTTTCTTTTCGATCCTTTCGACAGCAAAATTTTAATCTTGAATAATACCAATTACACTAATTAACCTGAGATCGGTTTAACGAGCCATAACTGCAATAGCATTAAACTCCCCGTTAGTGAGGTTCAGTTGTGGCTTATTGTCTTTCAATTGATAGGCGATGAGCCCCGCAATCATATTGAGCATAAAACCATGCACGCTGCGGTGTCTAGAGTGCTCTATTTGAGAGATATTTTTTAACTGGTCGTTGATGGTTTCTATGATGAAACGT